>DASYBP010000396.1:0-17472 GCA_036500715.1 Rhodopila sp. | reverse complement strand
AGGCCATTCGGGCCTTGCAGCGGTCCGCCCCGGCAATGGTGCGCACCCATTTTGCGATCGCCGATGACGGCAGCTTCGACCTCGAGGCAGCGACGCTGCTCCTGCGGGCGTAGTGTCCGATCGCGGTGAAAACAAAGTGCGACGGATCGCGCTTCGATGATGCGCGATACTAGTGATCTGTCGTTGCGTCTCTGGGATCCGCGCCGCGTGCCCATTCATTGACCAGCGTGTAGCCGATCCCCAGCAGAACCGGCCCGAGGAAAATTCCCAGCAGCCCGAATGCCAATGCGCCCCCCAGCACGCCCAACACGGTCAACAGGAACGGCAACTGCGCACCGCGGGAGATGAACCACGGGCGGATCAAGCTGTCGGCGCCCGAAACCGCGCCGACGCCGTAGATCGCCAGGAAAATACCCCACCCCACATGACCGCTCCCGAGGAGCCAGATCGACGCCGGTATCCACACCAGCGGCGCGCCAATCGGCAGCACGGCCAGCAAGCCCGCAACGCTGCCCAGCAACACCGGCCGCGGGACCCCGGCAAGCCAAAGACCCAGCGCGGTCAGAATTCCCTGCACCACCGCGGTGCCAAGAATGCCATAGACCACGCCCCGCACGGTCGCGCCGGTCACTGCGATCATCCGATCAGCCTGCACGCCGGCGATGCGATGCAGCAGCAACCTGAGCCAGGCGGCGATCGGGCGTCCATAGACGTAAAAGAAGAACGCGACGAACAGCGCGAGCAGGACCATCAGAACGCCGTTGGCGATGCCCAGCAGCAGGCTCAAGCCGTTTTCGACGACGATGCCGAAATAGGGACGCAGCGCCTCCAGCATCACGCTGATGTCGGCGGCCCAGCGGTTCCACAGATCGCCGATGGTGTTGCCAATCAACGGAATGTCGAACACCCATGGAGGCGAATCCGGCAGACCCGCGCGCAGCCCGTCCATGATCACGTGGCGCAGATGTGATACGTCCTCGGCGCTTCCCGGCGCTGCGACGCCGATCGGCAGCACCAGCACCACCGCAGTCAGCGTCACCATCAGCAATGCGGCCCAGGCTTTGCGCAGATGCAGGTGCAGCCGCAGCCACTCGAACACCGGCCACGTGGTGTAGACCAGGATGGCGGCCCATAGTAATGCCGAGAAAAACGGATACAGCACCAGTACGCAGCCGATCGCCAAGCCGCCCAGCAGCAGGCCCATCAGGATCCGTTCAGCGATCATGCCTCTCCATTCGCGATTGCTCGCAAGCTCGCCGCCGTAGCCGGCGCCTAGCCAAGGCCGCCGCGCGCTTGTAACTTGCCCCCGAGTCGGCGCCACCCGAAAGCGTGTCGGCTTCCATCAGTCGTTGCGTGTTTCGGACGGGCAGACAAGAGGGCATCCCCGCCCGCGGTCGCAGCCGATCGCAGATGCCAACATAAGGAGGAGGTCCGCCATGCCGCGCCTAGCCGCCAACCTGTCGATGATGTTCAACGAAGTGCCGTTCCTCGACCGCTTCGCCGCCGCCCGGCGCGCCAGGTTCGAGGGCGTGGAATTCCTGTTTCCATACGAGTTTCCCCCGACGGTACTACGCGAACGTCTGAGCGGGGAGGGTCTGAGCCAGGTGCTGTTCAACATGTCGCCCGGCGACTGGGCAAATGGGGACCGTGGCACAGCGAGCCTGCCTGGACGCCAAGCGGAGTTCCGCGAATCGGTGAAGCAGGCGCTGGGCTATGCCGCGGCGCTGGATTGCCGGCAGGTGCATTGCATGGCTGGGATCGTCCCCGCCGATGTATCGCTAACGACGGCTACGGCGGTGTACGCGGCGAACCTCGCCTGGGCGGCCGAACAGGCCAAGCCCGCCGGCGTGCGGCTGGTGATCGAGCCAATCAACCACCGCGACATGCCAGGGTATTTCCTGAACACCCAAGCCCAAGGCGCGGCGATCGTCGAGGCAATCGGCGCCGACCGACTGGGCCTTCAGTTTGATGTCTACCACGTTCAGATCACCGAGGGTGACATCACCAAGCGCATGGAGCGGTTCATGCCGATGATTGCCCACATGCAGATTGCCGATGTTCCAGCTCGCAACGAGCCGGGAACCGGGGAAATCGGCTGGCACTACGTTTTCCGGCGGATGGATGAACTGGGCTACCAGGGCTGGGTCGGTTGCGAATACCGGCCGGCCGCAGGCACCGTCCCGGGCCTCGTCTGGCGCGAGCAATTCAACGTCTAGGCCCGGAGGGGCCGTTCTTCCATCGTCTTGGACGCTTCTTCGCCATTCGCCTCCCAGGGGCGCCCCGGGAGATGGACGCACAGGAAGCCGTCGCCCGCGCATCGCCAAGCCAACGCGAAAGGAGCAACGAAGATGAAAATCGGATTTATCGGTCTTGGCATCATGGGCCGGCCAATGGCGCATAATCTGAAGAACGCCGGTCATGACCTGATCGTCCCGGAGCGGGCGAGCCTGCGAGACGAAGAGCGCAGCATCGCCAGAGTCGTTGCGACCGCGCGGGACGTCGCCGCGGCATCAGACGTGCTGATCCTTATGGTCCCCGACACACCTGATGTCGAGGCCGTGCTGTTCGGTGACAACGGCGCCGCCGAGGGGCTGCGCAAGGGCACCCTGGTGATCGATATGTCTTCGATCAGTCCGATCGAAACCAAGGACTACGCCAGGCGGATAAACGCCAAGGGCTGCGACTACCTCGATGCGCCGGTATCCGGCGGCGAAGTCGGCGCGAAGCAGGCGACGCTGACAATCATGGTCGGCGGCCCCGAGGCCGCTTTCGCGCGTGCCAAACCACTGTTTGAACTCATGGGCAAGAATATCACCCATGTCGGTCCCGAGCCGGGCGCCGGCCAGATTTGCAAGGTCGCCAACCAGATCATCGTCGCGCTGAACATCCAGGCAGTGTCGGAGGCGTTGGTATTCGCCTCGAAGGCAGGGGCTGATCCGGCCAAGGTGCGCCAGGCGTTGATGGGCGGCTTCGCATCGTCGCGCATTCTGGAGGTACACGCCGAACGGATGCTCCAGGGCGCCTTCAACCCGGGGTTCAAGATCAAACTGCACCAGAAGGACCTGAACCTGGCGCTGTCTTCGGCCAGAGCGCTCAGCGTGGCGCTGCCCAACACTGCGATCACGCAGCAGATGCTCGCATCCTGCATAGCCCACGGCGGTGCGGAACTGGACCACTCCGCCCTCGTACTGGCAGTCGAAGGCTTGGCGGCCCATAGCATCCGGGAGACGAAATAATCATCGGGTTGCGTCCTGAAACGAGTCGCATGACATGAAAAGGGGTTGAGGTTTAGAGTGCGCTCCCCATAAACTGTATTAGCCACGCTGATTCTGAGACGAGGCAGGCCTCCGCGGGGACCCGTTACCCCAGGTGGTGGAAGGGCTTGGTCTTACGTTTGGTGGTGATCTTTCAGCTAATTGCGCGCATAAGTTGCGTGGGGGCGGCTTACATGTCGATGCGTTTCACCGAGATCGGCCAGCAGCTTCGGGCTTACCGTCTCGAGTCGGGGCTACGTGCCGAGGAGATCGCCGCACGTCTGGGAGTATCCAGGGCGGCGCTCTATCGGTACGAAAAGGGCGAGGTCATCAAGCTCGACACGATCAAGCGGCTGGCTGAACTGCTTAAAATCTCACCACTTTCGCTGCTCGGAATTGGCGTCGAGTACTACAATCGGCCCATCGGCTATTTTGAACGAACCCGTCAGATCGAGGAAACCGCCGACCAGATGCTCCAATTGGCGGGACCGCTATGCTACCTCACGACGTCTGATGCCTACGACAACGCCCTGGCCGAAGCGTTTGAGGAAACCGCCGACCAGGCCGGCGGCGAACGCATGGCGATGCGCAGCATGGCGGAGCAGGTCCTGGGCATTCTCGCGGCCCGCAAACGGATGTACTCGATGCGGCGGCCGAGCATCATTGCGATGGTGTCCTTGCCGGCGGTACAGCGGCTGATCGAGGTCGGGATCGTCAGCGGCGGACATCTTTCCGATCGCGTCCGGCGCATCTGTCGCGATGTCGCGGTCGCCGAGGTGGACAACATCGCGACCCTGATGGAAACCGAACCGATGGGTCTGCAGTTCGGCCTGCTGACGGGATCGCCGCCCAGTTCGTCGTTCAAGATCCTGCGCGCCCGTGACCGCGTAAGCTTGGCGATCAACCCGTTCCGCACGGAAACGCATCCAGGTATCCAGACCGGGGTCGCGATGATCACCGGCGCCGACGAGGCGATCGCCGCGCACCAGCGGGTAGCCGAGGCGAGCTGGCGCGAAGCGATCAAGGGGCCGTCTGGGGCGGTTCGTTTGCGGCAATTGCTGAACGTGGCGATGCCGGTTTCGTAGGCGCAATCGCACGCTCGCGGCGACCGAGCAAGAGTCGATGATTGGCAATGCAACCATGCCGCTAGCGCGAGGTTAGTTAATCAACCCAGCTTTGCTTTCTTGTTCGTACCCGCATATGGTTTCTCTCAAATGGGACATCGCGGTCGATACAAATGCTTGATCCACTCAAGGGCGCCAGACTCTCGCGTCCTCCGTGGTTAATGACGCTGACCGATCGTCCGGTGTCCGCCATCGCGGCCGTTTTTGCCTTTCTGACAGGCGGACATCCCAGGGCGAAGGCTAGGTCGGAGCGGTCCGGGGCCCATGGCCCAGACATGGACGAACCGGGAGGTCCAGGCGCGCATGCCCAGGAGATGGAAGCGCTGGGGCGACTGACGGGCGGGGTGGCGCACGATTTCAACAATCTGCTCACTGTCGTCCTTGGCAACGCGACCGCCCTGCGCGTCAATGCCGAAGCGCGTGGCGACATGCAGTCCGTCCGGCGCGCCGAAATGATCGAGCGAGCGGCCGAGCGTGGCGGCCGTCTGGCCGGGCAGCTACTGGCGTATTCACGCAAGCAGATGCTTCGGCCAGAAACCATTTCCGTCTATCAGGTCCTTGCCGCAACCAGCGAGTTGCTGGCGCAGGCGGCCGGCGAAACCGCGCGCGTGCGTCTCCACACCGATCCAGAGCTGTGGAACTGCCGCATCGATCCCGGCCAGCTTGAAGCGGCCATCCTGAATCTGGTGCTGAACGCGCGCGACGCGATGCCGGTGGGTGGGAACATCACAATCCGCTGCCACAATCACAAGGTAGCTCGCGGTGATCCCGGCACACCCGCTCGGGCCGCGGGCGATTACGTCAGGATCAACGTTGCGGACACCGGATGTGGCATCCCGCCCGAACTGATCGACAAGGTCTTCGAACCATTCTTCACGACCAAACCGGTGGGGCAAGGCAGCGGGCTCGGTCTATCCCAGGTGTACGGCTTTACCGGCCAGTCCGGCGGCTGGGTTGAGCTTGAGAGCAAGCTTTGCGGAGGGACCACGGTATCGCTGTTTTTGCCGCGCGACCGACGGCGGCAGCCCGATTCGCCGCCGCACGCCGAGGGGCCGGCACCGGTGGGGCAGAACCAGACGGTTCTGGTGGTTGAGCCCGACCCAGATCTTCGCAGCACCACCAGCGATATTCTGCTTCGGTCGGGTTATAAGCCGCTCGCCGTGGCGAACGGTTCGGGTGCGCTGGCGCATCTCGTTTCAGATACGGCAATTGATCTACTGCTGACCGAGGCAGCCCTTCCTGGTGGGGTGAGTGGAGTCGAGTTGGCGCGAAGCGCGTGCCAGTTGCGGACCGGGCTGCGCGTTCTGGTGACCTCCGGTCCCGCAAAGGGCGCGCCGGCCGCCGACAAGCGGTTCGAGTTTCTCGTGAAACCATATCGGCCGTCCGATCTTGTCAGCGTGGTGGGCGCTGTCCTGACCAGTGATTCCATTTCGCTTGAAACCGAACAGTTGCTGGCGGACGCGCGGGCAAATGCAACGCCGACAGATTCGCCGAAAGCCATCGTCCGGGAGACGGCGGGCGTGCAGCCCGCCGCGCCGCCTTACGCCCGCAACAATGCGATCCGTCTGGGGGTTATGCCGTTCCGAACGATTGGATCCGGCACCGACGCAGCTTTCTCCGTTGGACTGGCCGAGGAGATCACCACCGCGTTCTCTCGCTTCCGTCCCATCCTGTGCGTCGCCTCGGCGTCGGTCGCCGCATTGGCCGATGAACCTTCCAGGCAGAGCGAACGCTGGCAGCAGCTTGACCTGGATTTTCTGGTCGATGGCAGCTTTCGCAAGAAAGGCAATGAGATCCGGGTTCTGTTGCGGTTGATCAATATGCGGGGCTCCGGCGAGATTAGCTGGGGGCGCAGATACGACGGGACTATGCCGGATGTGCTGACGTTGGAGGATAAAATCGCTTCCGAAATCACCGCTCAGATCGCGCCGGAACTGGTCGTGTGGGAGGGGCAGGAAGCGGCGTCTCGTCGGAAAGTCGATCCGACAGCCTACGATTTGATGTTGCGCGCCATTCCGGCGATCTACTGTGTCGATGAGGTGGGATTTCGCGAGGCCGGCGTGCTACTGGAACGCTCGGTGGCGTTGGATCCCTCTTGCGCGGCCAGCCAGTCCTGGCTGGCTCTCTGGTATCTTTTTCTGGTCGGGCAAGGATGGGCGACCGATATGGCGCTCGCCATCGAGCGAGCCGATTCGCTGTCTCAGCAGGCCGTTATTCTGGACCCGGGCGATGCCCGTGGTTTTGCCTTGGCCGGGCATGTCCGGGCGTTCTTGCGGAAAGACTTCGAGGCCGCGTTGTGGTTGCACGAACGTGCTATCGCGCTGAACCCGAACCTGGCCATGGCGTGGTGCTATTCAGGCCTGGCCCATAGCTATCTGGGCCAACACACCGAGGCCATTCGCCGGATACAACACGCCAAGCACTTGTCACCTCACGATCCGCACGGCTTCTTTTTCGACATGTCGATTGGAATGCCCCTGCTGCTCACCGGCCAATTTGAGGCTGCCGTCGAGGCTGGGCGGCGTGCCTGCAGCCTCAATCCGGGATTTTCATCCGCCTACAAAGGTTTGCTGGCAGCTCTCGGGCACCTCGGCGCCCGACGCGAGGCAGCTGAGGTTCGCAAGGTGCTCCTAACCATGGAGCCGCGATTTTCGATCGAAGGGGCAGTGGCGCGGTCGCCCATGCTGCGGCCGGCGGACCGGGACCGATATGCCGAGGGGCTGCGCCTCGCGGGAATTCCGGAGCGATCCAGGCCCTGATATCACGCCTTGGGGCTGCCGCCTGGGTTGCGGGAACCGGCATATGCCCTGGCTATTCCGATTGCTGGGTGGAGGACTCCCGGCTGGTCGTGTTGAATGCGCGGGCGGCGGCCGACCTTGGCGCGACCATTGCGCCGCGGACGGCGTGCGTGTCGGCGGAACGGGTTGGCGACCGGTGGGCGGTGGCGCTGGATGACATGGCGTCGGGCGGCCGGCGGACCGTTCTGGCGCGGGCGCCGGTGAACGCGGCTTGACCGTGGGTGGCGGGGGTTGCGGAATCGGTGATTGGCGCCAGCGTGCCGACAGTTCGGCTGGTTCAAGGCAGCCACGTTGTTGTACCGCGGCTGTATGATCATGATTGCTGCTACACTTTCCAAAATGGCGACGGCCGTATCTTCTTTCTGATCCCTTACGAGCGCGACTTCACTCTGATCGGCACGACTGACCGGGATTTCACCGGCGATCCCGCCGAGGTGCGGGCCAGCGCGGCGGAAATCACTTATCTCTGCGACTCAGCCAGCGCCTACCTGCGCACGCCAGTGACGCCGGAGATGGTGGTCTGGTCATACTCCGGCGTTCGGCCGTTGTATGACGATGGATCTTCCGCGCCGCAGCAGGCGACGCGCGACTACGTCCTTAAACTGGATGCGCCGCCTGGCGCGCCGCCGCTGGTGTCGGTGTTCGGTGGAAAGCTCACGACCTATCGCCGTCTGGCTGAAACATCGCTTGGTATGCTGCGGCCGTTCCTGCCGGCCGCGGCCGGCCGGAGCGCCGGATGGACGGGGCGGATGCCGCTGCCAGGGGGTGACTTTCCGGTGGATGGTCTTGAACAGCAGTTATCGGCGGCGGTGGCGCGCTATCCGTTCGTCGCAGAACCGACGTTGCGGCGGTTGCTGCGTGCATACGGCACGCGGATTGATCGAGTTCTCGGCGATGCCCGAAGTCTTGCCGGCCTCGGGCGGTGGTTCGGGGGTGACCTGACCGAGGCAGAGCTGCGCTATCTTGTGGAGGCGGAATGGGCGCGGACGGGGGAAGATGTGGTCTGGCGGCGCAGCAAGCTTGGGCTGCGATTGACCGCAGATCAGATCGCGGTCATCGACGAGGCCGTGTGTACGATGATGCGGAACAGGTTTGCCACGGCTTGAGCTCAGCGCGTTTTATCAAGGAACCAGGACGCTATGGCAGGGCACATCCTCGTAATCGATCAGGGGACAACTTCGACACGAGCCATCGTGTTCGACGCGGCGGCGGCGCCTGTGGCCATCGCCCTGCAGGAATTGACGCAGATCTATCCACGGCCGGGCTGGGTCGAGCACGATCCGGAGGAGATCTGGGCGAGCGTGGTCAGCACCGCGCGGCGGGCGTTGTCGAATGCGCGGCTTACCGCCGGGGACATCGCCGGGCTTGGCATCACCAGTCAGCGCGAGAGCGTCGTGGTATGGGACCGCCCAACCGGCAAGGCAATCCATAACGCGATCGTCTGGCAGGATCGCCGCACAGCCAATGTGTGCGAAGGATTGGAACAAGCCGGACATGGCGGCCTGATCGCCGAGCGAACCGGATTACGGCTTGATCCGTACTTTTCGGCAACCAAGATCGGCTGGCTGCTCGATACCGTCGGTGGTGCGCGCGAGGCGGCGGAGGCTGGATCGTTGGCTTTTGGTACGGTGGACAGTTTCCTGCTGTGGCGGCTGACCGCGGGCGCCGTGCATGCGACGGACGCCACGAACGCGTCCCGCACGCTGCTGTTCGACATCCATCGCGGCGAATGGGATGCCGATCTGCTGGCGCTGTTCGGCATTCCGCACGCAATGCTTCCGCAAGTACGGGACAGCGCCGGGTTATTTGGCACCGCCGCGGCGGATCTGTTTGGCGGGCCGATCGCGATCCAAGGGATCGCCGGCGATCAGCAGGCCGCGCTGATCGGCCAGGCGTGTTTCCGGCCTGGCATGGTCAAATCGACCTACGGCACGGGATGTTTCGCGCTGCTCAACACGGGGCGAAAGGCGATCACCAGCAACCACTGCCTGCTCACGACCATCGCTTACCAGTTCAGCGGCGCGCGCACCTATGCGCTGGAGGGCTCGATTTTCGTGGCCGGGGCGGCGGTGCAGTGGCTGCGTGACGGGCTGGGACTGATCGGCTCAGCCGACGAGACGGGCGCGCTTGCGGCGGCGGCTGATCCCGCACAGCAGGTTTATTTGGTACCGGCTTTTGTCGGCCTGGGTGCACCACACTGGGACAGCGACGCGCGGGCACTGCTGACGGGCATGACACGGAGCACGACAAGGCGGGAACTGGCGCGGGCGGTGCTGGAGTGCGTCGCGTATCAGACGCGTGATCTGCTGGAGGCGATGCGTGCGGACCTGGGTGACGCATGGTCCGGCGACACAGTTATCCGCGTGGACGGCGGCATGAGTGCGAGCGACTGGACGATGCAGTTCCTCGCCGACATCCTGGGGGCGCCGGTGGACCGTCCGGCGGACCTGGAGACGACGGCGCTGGGTGCTGCGTACCTGGCTGGACTGGCGGCCGGAGTTTATCCTGATATTACGACTTTTGCGGCGGGGTGGGCCGTGGAACGGCGTTTTGAACCGACCATGGGCGACCAAGAGCGCGCCAGGAAATATCGCGGCTGGCAGGACGCGGTGGCGCGCACCTTGTTGCGACCCTGATGGCGGGCGCCCGGCATCACGGGCAGCACATCCTCAAATTTACCCAGTCGAAATTTGCCTAGTGTCCGGTCGCGGTGAAGCGTGAGTCGCGAAGCGATCACGATTGCCGCGTGAATCGGCCACTTCAAACAAAGCGCGACGTATCGCGCTTCTCTGATGCGCGATACTAGCCGATCACCTGCTCGTGTGCTGTAGGTTAAGTTCCGCTTTGTTAACTTTTTATCAACTGGCGCCGCGTTACGGTTTCCAGGGTCATGCCAGGGGCGGCGGGGGCCAAACGCAAATGCCAAACGCACATGAAAGGCCGTAACAGGGATGGCGGCTGTCCACCGGCTTCGTGGCTATGCGGAACTCCTCCGGTCCGGGCGCACAGTTGTGCTGCTGTGCGGTCTGGTCGTGGCGGCGATTGGGGCGACGGCCGGCTCCCTGATCTGTTACGAGCATCGGTCCGCCTTCGAAGAACACGCCCGCGCCATGGAAGGCACGGGTATCGTTCTCGCCGAACAGACCTCGCGCTACGCGCAGGTGATTGATCTGACGGTTCAAGGCGTGCGGTCATGGATTGGCGGTCGCAATATCGCTGACGCGGCAGACTTTCGGCAGCAGATGGGAACCCGGGAGGTCGCCCTGTATCTGGCCGATTGCTCGCGGGATGTCCCGCAGGTGTCCGGTATCGTACTGATCGACGCCGATGGACAGACGGTGAATTCGTCGCGGACCTGGCCTGACCGACAGGTGGATTCGTCCGATCGTGATTTCTACCGATACTTCAAGGAGCATGACGACGCAGGGTTATTCATCGGGTCACTGGCGAAGAACCGTGGCACGGGCAACCTCAGCCTGTTCTTTGCGCGACGCGTCGGCGGATCTGACGCCCGGTTCCTGGGTGTGGTCCTCGGTGTTGTCAAAGTGCAATACTTGAGCGACTTCTATCGAGCCGTCGGGGAGGCCACTAGGGAGGCGGTTACACTGCTGCGCAGCGATGGCACGATGCTGATGCGCTATCCGGATCCCGCGGCGGCTTTGGGCCTAAAGCTCCCCGAAGGATCGCCTTGGTACGCGCGCGTAGCGGCGGGCGGCGGCAGCTATGTCGGGCTCGGCATCGGGGGTGACATCCAGGAATTGATCTCCGTGCATCCGTTGCGCGAGTATCCGCTGGTGGTCAATGTGGTCATGGAGGAGGCCACCGTCTTTGCCCAATGGCACCGTGACGTCGTCTATATTTCAAGTATTGCCCTAACTGCTGCTGTTGCGTTTGCCGCGCTGTTCGGGATGCTGGCGCGCCAATTCCGCGGACAGGCTGAACAGAACGCCAGGCTGGAGGAAGCCTCGATACGTCTGACCGACGGCCAGGAGAAGCTGCGCGCTTACGCGGAAATGTCAGCAGACTGGTTCTGGGAACAGGATGCCGACTTCCGCTTCAGGCAGAGGACGTCACCTAGCTTCACGCCCGCCTATGACGACACCGGCAAGACACTGTGGGAGCTAGCCGGGACGGCGATGACCGAGGAGCGCTGGGCGCCACACAAGGCGCAGTTGGCCGCCAGATTGCCGTTCCGTAATTTCCACTTTGAGCGGGTTGGCCCAGACGGCGCGCGACGCTTCATGACCGTGAGCGGCGACCCTGTGTTCGACCGGAACGGGACCTTCAACGGGTATTTCGGGACCGGGCGGGATATCACGGGGGACGTTAAGGCAACGGCGAATTTGCTGCGGCTGAATGCGGACCTGGAACTGGGGCGGCAACAATTCGACGCGGTGTTGAACAGCATGTCGCAGGGCGTCTGTCTGTTTGATCGCGAGAAGCAGTTGCTGCTGTGCAATCGTCGTTACGCTGAAATCTACAATTTATCGCCTGAGGCAACGCGTCCTGGCCTCTCGCTCGAGGAAATCGTGCGCGCCCGATATGCGTCGGGGTCGGGACTGGATATGTCGCCATCCGAATTCCTTGCATGGCGCGACCAGGTTGTGGATGCCGATCAGCCCGCGACCAGCGTCGCCAAACTTATGAACGGCCGGACGATCGTCATCTATCATCAACCGATGCCCGGCGGCGGCTGGGTTGCCACCCATGAAGACATCACCGAACGGCAACACGCCGAGGCGAGCATCGTTTTTATGGCTCACCACGACTCGCTGACCAAGTTGCCCAACCGGGTCCTGTTCCGAGAACGTGTCGAGCAGGCCCTGGCTATGGTTGCGCGGGGATCCAAATTTGCGATGATCTGCCTCGATCTGGACAATTTCAAGCAGGTCAACGACACGCTGGGCCATCCGGTCGGGGACGGACTTCTTGTTACGGTGGCAGACAGACTGACCGCATGCGTGCGCGAGGGGGACACCGTCGCACGCCTGGGCGGAGATGAGTTCGCCATAATCCAGATCGGCGTTGGGCAGCCAGAAGATGCCGAGTTGCTGACCAGTCGCCTGATCGCTGCGTTCCGTCAGCCTTTCGAGGTGGCGGGACACCAACTGATGTCGGGAACCAGCATTGGGGTCACGATGGTATCCGCCGAAAGCGTCTCCTTCGAGACGCTGATGCGGGAAGCCGATATCGCGCTTTATCTGGCGAAAACAGAAGGCCGCGGCACGGCGCGGTTCTTCGAGCCTGAGATGGACGCCCGTATACACATGCGGCGCGTGCTGGAACTAGAGCTGCAAGGTGCCATCGCGCGCAACGAGTTCGAGCTTTACTACCAGCCTCAGATCAGCCTGGACTCCGACAAAGTTTGCGGCTTCGAGACGTTGGTTCGCTGGAATCATCCAACACGCGGTCAGATCTCGCCCTTGGACTTCATTCCCGTCGCTGAAGAGACCGGCATGATCGGCGCGATCGGGGAATGGGTGTTGCGGACGGCGTGTTTCGAGGCAGAAAACTGGCCACCGCCGATCAGCGTCGCGGTGAATCTGTCATCGGTTCAGTTCAAGAAAGGCGACCTTGTTGCGACAGTGCAGGCGGCGCTCGCGGCATCAGGGTTGCGCCCGCACCGGCTGGAACTGGAGATCACCGAGTCGGTTTTTCTGCGCGACACAGCCGATACGCTTTCGGCGCTGCATCAACTGCGCGCCATGGGGATTTGCGTGGCCCTGGATGATTTCGGGACTGGATATTCGTCGTTGAGCTACCTGCGCAGTTTCCCGTTTAGCAAGATCAAGATCGACAAGTCGTTTGTGCGAGATCTGCCGGCAAACAATGGATCGATGTCGATCATCCGGGCGGTTACCGGGTTGGGCAAGAGCCTGGGGATGAAGACACTCGCCGAGGGTGTGGAGAGGCCGGAACAACTCGACACGCTGCGGGCGGAGGGATGCGACGAGGTTCAGGGTTATCTGTTCAGCCGCCCCCGGCCCGCCGGGGAAATCCCGTCGCTGATCGAAAGACTGCACGAGATCGCCGAGGCCGTGGATTCGGTAGAAATCTGAACAGGTCCGGCCCGACGCGCTTCGAATAGGGGGCTTCCAACAGGGGGGCTTCCGGCAGGACCCGTGCGCTCCGCCGAAAGCCCAACCGCGCGTTCAGCCTTTGATCGTCTTCCAGTCGACGCCGCGCTCAAACGCCGCGGCGGCGCGGTAGATCGTCGGTTCTTCGTACGGTCTGCCGACCAGCATCATGCCGACCGGCAGGCCGTTGACCATGCCGCAGGGGATGCTCATGGCCGGATGGTGGCTGCAGTCGAACGGCGCGGTATTCGGCAGTATTTCGAACGCGCGTTGGATGATCTCAGGAATCGGCGCGTCCGCGGCCGGCAACGGCGTCGCGGTCATCGGCAGGGTCGGCATCAGGAGGAGATCAAACCGCGACAGCGCTTCGTCGTAAGCGCGCTTGAGCGCGTGCACGAGGTTCTGGGCCTTGGCGTAGTAACGGCCGCGATGATGGGTGATCATGTACTGCCCGAGCAACATTGTGTTCTTTAGCGTATCGGACAGTTCGTCGGCGCGCTGCCGCCAGGCGGAATGCGCGTCGAGCAGCGACACGACATATTGACCTTGCCAGTTGAAGCCGAACCCGTTGCCCAGCATCATCTGCGCCGTGGCGCCCTCGGCGGCGATCGGCAGCCAGATGGCGGCGCCGGTGCGGTGCATCGGGATCGTTATAGTTTCGACGGTTGCGCCTAGGCCGCGCAGGCGGTCGGCGCCCTCGCGTACCACGGCGTCCGATTGCGCCTGCGACGACGGATGGCTGAAGCCTTCCTCGACGATGCCAATCTTCAGGCCCTGTACCCCCTGCCCCAGCGTGTCGCGGTAAGGCTGGCTCTGACCGCCGTACTGGCGCGGATCGAGGCCGTCGGGACCAGCCAGCACCTCCAGCATCAGGGCATTGTCCTCGACCGTCGCGGTCATCGGACCGGTGTGGTCGAGCGTCAGTTCGATCGGCATGATGCCAGTGTAGGGAACCAACCCGTGGGTGGGCTTCATACCGTATATGCCGCAGAACGAGGACGGCATGCGGATCGACCCGCCTTGGTCGCCGCCGAGTGCCATCGGAACCTCACCGGCGGCCACGAGGGCAGCACTGCCGGAGGATGATCCGCCCGCCGAATAGCCGTGGCGATGCGGGTTGTGCACTGGGCCGCTGGAGCTGGTGTGGCTGCCGCCGGAGAAGCAGAAGTACTCGCAGACGCTCTTACCGACGATGGTGCCGCCGGCGTCCAGAATGCGTTGCACGACCGTGGCGTCGACATCCGGTACATAACCTTCGAGCGTGGACGCGCCGTTCATCATCGGAACGCCGGCCACGCAGATATTGTCCTTTACGGCAACCGTCTTGCCCTTCAGCTTGCCGGTTGGGGCGCCCTCGACCGTCGTTTTCACGTACCAGGCGCCGAAACGATTTTCCTCGGCGTCGGGGCGGCGTCCCGGGGTGCGTGGATACTTGACCGCAGGGATCTCGTCCGGCATCCGGTCGACGATGTTGTAGGCGGCGAAGCTTGGCAGCAAGCATTCGAGATGCGCTGCCAGTTCGGCGTCGCCCATGTTCAGACCGAGCGAGGCCGCGGTAGCGCGAAGCTGATCGAGTGTCGGGATCTTGATGGTTTCGGTTGTCATCAGTTGTGTCTCCCCTGGTTCAGGTCATGGGTTCAGGCCATGCCGACGAATTCATCCATCATTGTGCGGTCGCGGGCGATCTCGGGCGGAATCTCGCGTGTCACCTCGCCTTTCTGCAGGATCAGGATACGGTCGGCGAGCGAGGCTATGAAGTTCAGATTCTGCTCGACCAGCACCATGGTGACGGGACGGCGGCGCCGCACGGACAGCAGCGTTTCGATAATCTCCTCGATGATCGACGGCTGGATCCCTTCCGTGGGTTCATCCAAAAGAATCAGCCTGGGTTCGGCGCAAAGGCAGCGGGCCAGTGCGAGCAGCTGCTGCTCCCCGCCCGACAGTGCGCCGCCGACGCGGTCCAGCAGCGGCGTCAGGCGGGGGAAGTCGGTCAGGATCGCGTCGATGGTCCGCTGGCTGTCGGGCAGGCGCAGGCAACCCATGCGCAGATTTTCGGCGGCCGTCAGCGTGGCAAAAATCTCGCGGCCCTGCGGCACGTAGCCGATGCCGCGGCGTGCTCGGGCGGTGGGGGACATATGAGTGATGGCTTCGCCGTCGAAATGAACGCTGCCGTCGGTTGCCGGCAGATAACCCATCAAGGTCCGCAGCAGCGTGGTCTTGCCCATGCCGTTATGGCCGAGGATGCCGACGATTTCGCCATCGCCGACGGTCAGGGTCACGCCGGCGAGGATCGGGATGCGGCCGTAGGCGGAGCGCAAGCGGGAGACTGCTAGCTGGGTCATGCCGCCTGCTTACCGAGGTAGACGTCGCGCACGCGCTGGTCGGCGAGGACGTGAGTGACATCGTCTTCAATCAGCACGCGGCCCTGGTTGAACACCGTTACGGTCTTGGCGATCATGCGGATGAACTGCATGTCGTGCTCCACGACCACCAAGGCATGGGTGCGGTTTATTTCGCGAATCAGTTCGGCGGTGCGCTGGACTTCGGCGTGGTTCATGCCGGCGGCGGGCTCGTCCAGCAGGATCAGATCGGGTTCCTGGGCGAGGACGGTGGCAATTTCGACCCATTGTCGCTGGCCGTGGGCAAGCTGCCCAACGATGCGATCGGCGATCGCGTCGAGTTGCAGGCGGGCGAGTGTTTCCGTAACGATCTTGCGGGCGCGGTTCATCGACTTGCGGCGGGCGGCGCCAATGAAGACATTTTCCCGCACCGACAAGCCGTTGAATACGTTGGGGACCTGGGTCTTGATACCGACGCCGAGGCGGGCGATCGCATGCGGGTTGGCGCCCGTGATGTTTTCGCCGCGGAAGCGGATGGTTCCTTCGGTCGGGATAAGCTGGCCGGTCAGGATCTTGAAGAAGGTGCTCTTGCCCGCGCCGTTCGGCCCGATCAAGCAACGAAGTTCGACTTCGCTCAGGGTCAGATCGACCGACTGGACGGCGGTAACGCCGCCGAACCGCATGGTGACGCCACGTGCTTCCAGCAAGGCCGTCATCGCCGCGCCTCGGCCGTCTCGGTCGCGGGCATTTCGCGCCGGGCTGGCTTGCGGATTGGCAGCAGCCGGTCGCGGATCATCGGCACGATGCCCTGCGGGACCAATAGCACGAAGGCAACCAGTACCGCGCCGAGGCCGAGGTTGGGGTCGAGCACGTTCTGCGAGCCGGCCTGGATCATCAGATACTGGATGGCGACCGCGCCAAGGATCGGGCCAAGCAGCGTGCCGAGGCCGCCGACCAGGACGTAGATGATGACCTGTGCCGACATGGTCAGACCGAAGACGGTGGGACTGATGAAGCCGCCCCAGTTGGTGAACAGGCACCCAGCCATCCCCGCGACGCCCGCGGCGATGATGAAGGTCAGCAATTTGTACAGGCGCGGGTCATAGCCCAGGAGCATGGCTCTGGATTCGTTTTCCCGGATGGCGACGACGACGCGGCCGAAACGGCTGGCCAGGATGGCGCGCAGCATCACGTACACCAGAATGAGCGTGCCCATCGCGGCGTACCAGGTCTGCTCCGGGTCAAGCGGGCTCGATGCGTCACCGGGCAGGTTCAACGGCGGGACACCGGGTATCCCGTTGAAGCCGCCCAGTTCGGCGCTGCCGATGTGGTAGGCGTTACCGGAGGTGGAGTTGATCAGCTCGAACAGGATGACCGAGACGGTGAGTGTAATGACACCGATATAGGCATCGCTGATACGGCCGTAGAAGATGAAGTAGCCGAGCAAGGCGGCGAAGATCATCGGGGCTACGATGGCGATCACCACCGGCGTGGTGCTTTCGCCGAGATTGAGCGCGGCGATCGCATAAGCGTAGCCGCCGATGCCGAAGAACGCCGCCTGACCGAACGACATGATGCCGCCGTAGCCCCACAAAAAGCCCTGGCTCAGCGCGAACATCGCCATCGCCACGAAGACGGTCATCTGCACGATGCCGAACAGGTCCAGCACCTCGGGCAGGCCGAACATCAACAGCAGCCCGGCGACGATCATTGCCGCGAATCCGCCCCAGCCTGACGCCGACATCACAGGCTTCTCCGCAGGAAGCGGCCGGTGATGCCCTGCGGCAGGATCCGGATCATCAGGATCGCGGTCGCCAGCAACGCGACGTCACCGATCACTGGGGTGGTCTGGAATGAAACGAGTTGATTGATCAGGCCGA
>DASYBP010000395.1:0-6853 GCA_036500715.1 Rhodopila sp. | reverse complement strand
TGATCTCGCTGCTGATCCACCTCGGGGTCGCGGTGCTGCTGCTGGTGACGATCCGGCGCCAAGGGAAGGAGGAGTTGCTGCCGCCGCCAGCGCCGGTGACGATGCTGTTCGAGAGTGGTCGGCGACAAGGGCCGACACTGCCTAATCCGGAGCTGCAGACGACGCCGTCGGCTCCCCCCGCGGTCCAGGCCGAGGCGGCCCCGCTCCCGACCCCGCCGGTGCCGCCGGCGGAGCCGCCGCCCTCGGCCCCGGTGCCGCCGGAGCCTGCGCCGGCCCCGCCGCCGGCGGTGAAAGCGGCACCCACACAGGCACCCCCAGCGCCACCCAAACCGGCACCGCATGCGGCTGAACCGGCCCCGATCCCACCTCCGGTGGCGTCGCCCGAGGCGGAGCCCGCCCCTTTACCACCGCCGCCGCCCCAAGCGCCGGCGGTAAAGCCCCCGCCGCCGCGACCGCCAGTGGCGCGGCCGCCGGTGAAAGAAGCCGCGCCGTCCAAGCCTTCGGATTTCCCGGCGCCGATGAATTTCAGCTTCGGCAAGCCGCTGACCCCGCCGGCCGCCCCCGCCCGGCCGCGATCCTCGCCGCATATTCCAGGCACGATCGACATGTCGCTTGGGCCGGCAGCGAAGGGGCTGGCCGATCCGACGCCCTATTCGGACAAAGACGAGGGCGTGGAGGGCGCGGACTACCGCAACCTGCTCAGCAAGTGGGTGTCAGAGCACGCCTATTATCCCGAACAGGCGCGGCGGGAAGGCGAGGAGGGCGACGCGAAGGTGCACGTCATTGCCGCGCCGGATGGAAAGGTGAAGCTGGTCGAACTGATCGGCAAGTCGGGCTCGATGTGGCTGGATCTGGCTTTGCTATCACTCTTCCGTGATCAGCGCATCCCGCCCTATCCCAGCGGCGGAAACGAGCCGATCGAGTTCAACTTCACGATGCATTACGTGCTGATCCGGCGTTAGGGGTCTGGCAAGCGCGACAACGCCGTAACGTTAATTGATTTCGCGGCGCATGGCTACATGCCCAGAACCGAATCGCCTCGAACGATACGGCGCAGGTCGCGCAAAGAAACGCCAACGGAACTGACGCCGGGCCGCTGATCCTGCTGCGCGGCCGCATATGGGGTGTCGGCTGACGGTGAGCTGCTTGCGTTCCTGGACGGGCATAGAGCATCGTGGGCGCGCTGGCCTGGCCATCAGCGCACAAACCGGTGCCGCGTCGATCGGCCACGATCGCTTGATGTTTGTTCGGGCCAGGTCGAGGCTGATAGATCCATGCCCTATCAGCGGCCCGGCTTGGCCAAGGAGCGGCAATGTACCTCGCGGAGTGGCTGCGAGCGCTCGGTCTTGAACGATACGAGGCAGCGTTCCGTGAGAATACTGTCGGTGGCGAGCTCCTGCCCCATCTGACAGCAGACGACCTCAAGGATCTTGGCGTTGCCTTGGTCGGCCATAGTCGGCTGTTGCTGGAGGCGATCGCCGCGCTTCGCCTCACGGACGCACCGGCCGGTCATCTCGATTTGTGATCGGCCAGCCCGCGAAATAACCCGGTTGGGAACCTATTTACACGTCTTGCCCCGACACGCGCCGCACGGCATCAACACCCGTATGAGCGAACAGACCCTGAAGATCCGCATTCGCGGCCTCTACAAGCGCTTCGGCCAGAAGCGGGTTCTCGATGGTGTGGATCTGGACGTGCCGCGCGGTACTTCCCTCGTAGTCATCGGCGGCTCTGGTTCCGGCAAGTCGGTGCTGCTGAAATGCATTCTTGGCCTGCTCGAACCGGACGACGGAATCATCGAAATTGACGGCCAGGATATCCTGAAGCTGCCGCGCAACGAGCGGGAAATGGTCCGGGCGCGCATCGGCATGCTGTTCCAGAACAGTGCCTTGTTTGACAGCCTGCCGGTGTGGGAAAATGTCGCGTTCGGCCTGATGGCTCGGCACAAGGCGACCAGGGCGACGGCCCGCGCACAGGCGGATCATTTCCTGCAGCAGGTCGGCTTGGCGGCCAGCGTCGGCGACCTGTCACCAGCGGAACTGTCCGGTGGCATGCAAAAGCGCGTGGCGCTGGCCCGGGCGATCGCATCGCAACCGGATATCATGTTTTTCGACGAGCCGACGACCGGTCTCGATCCGATCATGGGCGCGGTGATCGACGGCTTGATCGTCGATTGTGTCAAGCGGCTGGGCAGCACCGCCATAGCCATTACCCACGATATGGCCAGTGCCCGCCGCATCGGCGACCAGGCGGCGATGCTGCTGAACGGCCGCATCATCTGGGCCGGTCCGGCCGCGCACCTCATGGACAGCGGCAACCCCGAGGTCGATCAGTTCACCCACGGGCGCCGCGAGGGTCCGATCCAGATGGAGTTGCGCCGCTGAGGCGCGCGCTCGTCCTGGTCGCCTGCCTGCTAATCCCCGCCGCGGCGCATGCCGGCGTTCCCGAGGAGCTTGTCGGTCTGTTCATCCAAGGCTGCCTCCCGTTCGCCGGCAAAGCTTCGGCCCTGCGCGAATGGGCACGCCAAATCGGGTTACCGCCCGTCCCGGAACAGGCCCGCACCGCCTTCCTCCACGGCGCGCCGGGCGAGGCGTTCGACGCCTCGACCGACGCCACAAAACTGGTCCTGGTGTCCGGCGACGACGGCCTCTGTTCTGCCGTCACCGACCGCGCCACAGAGGCCCAGGTCACCGCGGCGCTGGAAGCCGGCTTTCACCAGGCGGGGCTGGCCTTCCGTCTGGCGATAGAGCGCGACGACAAGCAGATCAGCGCAATCCACGACCGGGAGTATCTGGCGACGCGGAACAAACGCGTCTGGCGCGTCCTGGCATCGACGGTCAAGGGCGATCAGGGCGGCGAAGCCATGCTGACAGCCGGCCCCGAGTAAGCCCGACAATCCCGCTTCTTCGCCATTGATCGGCTAACGAAACGCCTTGCCGAAAGATCATCAATCCGGCCGCGCGACCCGCCCGCCCGCCACGGGCACCGGCACTCCGGTCGTCGACGGAAAGCTCAGCGGCAGACCCGCCATCACCCGAACAGCCAGAAATCCGAAACACTGCGCCTCCAGCGCGTCACCGTTCCAGCCGACCGCCTCAACAGGCTCGACCGGAACCGGCAGCGCCGTTCGCAAACCTCGCATCAGCACCGGATTGAGCCTCCCCCCGCCACACACCAGCCAACGCGCCGGCGGCTCCGGGAACACCGCCGCCGCCACGGACGCAACGGTAAATGCCGCCAATGTCGCCGCCCCGTCGGCGGCCGACAGCCCGGCCAGCCCACTCGCCGCCAGGCAGTCGGCAAAATCCAGCCGATCCAGCGATTTCGGTCCCGGCAGCGCAAAATAGGCGTGCGCCATCAACCGCCCGAGCACATCGGCGTCCGTTCGGCCAATGGCAGCCAGCGCCCCGCCCGCGTCAAACGGCAATCCAGTATGCCGCGACACCCAATCATCCAGCGGTCCATTTCCCGGACCTGTATCGAATGCCAGCAACGCGCCATCGCCGCCGATCCAAGTCACGTTCGCGACCCCGCCAATATTCAGCACCGTCAGCGGCTTCGGCAGCGCCGCCGCCAGCGCGGCATGATACACCGGGACTATCGGCGCGCCCTGCCCGCCCGCCGCCACATCCGCGGAGCGGAAATCATACGCAACCGGCAGGCTCAGCCGTGCCGCGAGCGCCGGCGCATCGCCGATCTGCCAGGTCTGCCGGCAAGCTGGCCGGTGCAGGATTGTCTGCCCGTGAAACCCGACCAGATCGGCCGAATGCCCCAAGGCCTCCACCGCTCGGACGTGATAATCCGTCAGTCGCTCGGCCGCATCCGCCACCCGAGGATCGTCTGCCCGCAACGTCGGCGCGAGATCAAGAAGCTGTCGCAGTTCGGCTCGCAAACCCGCGTCATACGGCACCGTGATCGTTGGGCCGAAGCTGCTCACCGTATGACCATCGGTGTCCAGCCATGCCGCATCGACCCCATCCAGCGACGTTCCGCTCATCAGCCCGATCGTGTGCGCCATTCGGCTCCGCCCTGCTGCAATGTGATCCGCGGTATGATAACCCGCGTCCTCAAACTACGGGCCAGTCGGCATGACGACCAACTCTTTTCTCGAAGAAGCCACCGCGCGTGGCTTTGTCTTCCAGTGCACCGACACGGACGCGCTGGCGGCCTCGATGCGCGCCGCCCCGATCACTGCCTATATCGGCTTCGACTGCACCGCCGACAGCCTTCATGTCGGCAGCCTGGTGCAGATCATGATCCTGCGGCTGCTGCAAAAGCACGGCCACAAACCGCTCGTTCTTCTCGGCGGCGGCACCACCCGGATCGGCGACCCGTCCGGCAAGGACGAATCACGCCAACTGCTCACGGATGAAACCATCGCCGCCAACATGGCCGGCATCCGGCGCTGCTTTGCCCCGTTCCTTCGTTTCGGCGACGGCCCATCCGACGCCCTTCTGGTCAACAACGCCGACTGGCTGGACAACCTGGGCTACATCCCGCTGCTTCGTGAGGTCGGCATCCACTTCTCCATCAACCGGATGCTGAATTTTGATTCAATCAAGTTACGACTGGCCCGCGAGCAGCCGCTGACGTTTCTCGAATTTAACTACATGATCCTGCAAAGCTACGATTTCCGGGAACTCAGCCGCCGTCACGGCGTCACCCTGCAGATCGGCGGCTCCGATCAGTGGGGCAACATCGTCGCCGGAATGGAACTCACCCGCCGGACCGACGCCAAGGCGGTTTATGGCCTGACCACGCCGCTGATCACCACCGCATCCGGCGGGAAGATGGGGAAGACCGCGCAGGGCGCCATCTGGCTCACCGCCGACCGCCTTTCCGCTTACGACTACTGGCAGTTCTGGCGCAACACCGAGGACGCCGACGTCGGCCGCTTCCTTCGCTTGTTCACCGATCTCCCCCTGGCGGAAATCGCGCGCCTCGAAGCGCTGGACGGCGCCGAGATCAACGAGGCAAAGAAAATCCTTGCAACCGAGGCAACCACGCTCGCCCACGGCCCCGACCCGGCCCGCCAAGCCGCCGAAACCGCCCGCCAGGCGTTTGAGGAAGGTGAGACTGCCGCCAGCCTGCCGACCGTCACGGTCCCGGCCGGCGACCTGCAGGTGGGAATTCCTGCCTTCCGCCTGTTTGCGCTCGCCGGGCTGGCCAGCAGCAACGCCGACGCGCGCCGCCTGATCCGCGGCGGTGGCGCCAAGGTCAACGACGAGGTCGTGGGCGACGAAGTGCGTTTGCTCGCCACTGACCTGCTGCGAGACGGCGCCATCAAGCTATCGGCTGGCCGCAAGCAGCACCGGCTGGTGCGAGCCGGTTGACCTCGCCCTGACGCACCCGAGGCATCCCAGCGGGAAAGACATCATGCGCATCTTGGCTGCTTCCGCTTCCGCGCTCGTCGCATTCTCCGTCCTGCCGTCCAACGCGCAACAGACGCCCGCGCCGCATAGCCCTACCGACACAATCACGGTCAGGCTGTCGAATTTCGCCTTCGCCCCCGACCATCTGCGGCTAAAGGCCGGTGTGCCCCTCCGCCTGCGGCTAGAGAATGCCAGCAACGGGGGGCATGACTTCAGCGCCCCGGCATTCTTTGCCGCCAGCCTCCTGCCGCCTGGGTCGCCGGCGCTATCCGGCGGCGCGGTCGCGGTCAGCGCCCATCAGACGCTCGAACTCGACGTCATGCCGCGTACGCCGGGAACCTACCGCCTTGAATGCACCCATTTTCTTCACAGCCTCTTCGGGATGCACGGCACTATCGAGGTAACACCTTGAATGCGCGGCTGCTCAACGCATTGCCAAACTGTCTCAGGCGAACGCAGGTTCCCCGGCCGTCCCTTGCTCCGGCAGACCCAGCGGCGCGGCTGGCCGGTTCTGTCGCAGCGTCGACGCGCCATCAGCAACGGTCCGCCACACCGCCTGTGACAGCGCTTTGCGATCCTCGAATGCGATAGGATCAACCGGGTTGTGCAGCAGCACGGTCGCGCGCAGCCCGATATTCTGTGTCAGGCGCCAGAAGTGCGAGGCGATATCCATGTCCCCGTACCACGCGAACACCGGCCGGCTCGCCCGGCCGGCCGGCAACCCGCCCAACCGGTCGTATACCACCGAAACCGGCTGAATCAGCGGCAACTCCGATCGGTCCTCACCCGCCCGCACCTCGGCTATGGCAAAAAACGACGTCCGAAACGGCAGCACCCGGGACCCATCGGAGCTCGTCCCTTCGGGAAACAGGATCAGGTTATCGCCCGCCGCCAGTACGCGGCGCATCGCATCGCGCTCCTTCCCAGTGGACGTTCGGCTGCGTGACACGAACACCGACCGGCCAAGCCGCGCGATCAGGCCGATCAACGGCCAGCCAGCCACATCGGATTTGGCGACGAAGCACCCGTTCAATATCCCGCCAACCACGGGGACGTCTACCCACGAGGAATGGTTCGCAACATACACCACCGATCGGACGCCCGAACGGACAGCGGGAGTCCCGATCACGCGCACCTCGATGCCGATTAACCGGGCCACCACCGCCCAGTACAGACGCGCGAACCGCACTTTCCCCCGTCCCGGCAGCAGCAGGCAAACAGCCTGGATCAGCAGAGCGGGAAGCGTCCAGACCAGCACCGCGAAACCCCGCCTCGCGACCCGCACACGGCGCGCGACAAGCCACCCTTCGCGCCCATCCGGCAGGCGCAGCAGAAATCCAGGGTCGCGATCCGGATCGGTCAGCAACCCGGAACGCCGCCTCGCCTGCCGACTCCGGTCCGGATTCGGATCGTGTTCCATGACGATTGGGATAGCCCTGGACTTGCCACGGAACAATGGCGCAAGCGTGACCGTTCGAGGG
>DASYBP010000394.1:0-4115 GCA_036500715.1 Rhodopila sp. | reverse complement strand
TTGTGGCGGCCGGTGATCCGCCGGTGGTGGATGTTGGCGCCACCGAGGTTCTGCGGGCCAGGCTGAGGGCGGATCGACAGCCGCTGGCGGCGGTGGCGTGGGAGCCGGCGGCATGAGCCTGCGCGTCGGGGTCGATATCGGTGGCACGTTCACCGATCTGGTCGCGCTGTCCGACGAGGGCGTGGTCACCACGTGGAAGATCGCGTCTACGCCGGATGACTATGGCGAGGGGATTGTCGAAGGGCTGCGCGTGTTGCTGGAGGGACGGCCGGACACCGTTGGTGACGTGCTGCATGCGACGACAGTGGGGTCGAACACTGTGCTGGAGACAAAGGGCGCGAAGACGGCGCTGATCACCACGCGCGGGTTTCGCGATATTCTGGAGATTCGCGATCTGCGGATGCCGGTGCTGTACGACATCGGCTGGACCAAGCCTCGGGCACTGGTCGAGCGACGGCTGCGCCTGGAGGTGACCGAGAAGATGCGGCCGGATGGGTCCGTCGCGGTTCCGTTGGACATGGGCAGCCTGGATCCGGTGATCGCGACGCTGCGGGCCGAGGCGGTCGCGAGCGTCGCAATCTGTCTGCTGCACAGCTATGCCAATCCGGCGCACGAGCGAGCGGTTGCCGCGGCGGTGCGGGATGCCCTGCCGGATGTGGCGATATCGGTCAGCAGCGACATCCTGCCGGAGATCAAGGAATATCCGCGCACCAGCACGACCGTCATCAACGCCTATGTTCAGCCGGTGGTGCGGGCCTATATCAGCGCGCTGGACGCGCGACTGCGGGCACTGGGGATCGAGGCGCCGCTGCAACTGATGCAGTCGAACGGCGGTTTGGCATCGGCCGCGTTTGCCGCGGAAGCACCGGCTCATATTCTCGAGTCCGGCCCGGCGGCGGGTGTTGTTGGTGGCGCGGCGCTGGCACGACGTTTGAATGAGCCGCGGATCATTACGTTTGACATGGGTGGAACGACGGCCAAGGCCGGGTTGATCGAGCGCGGGGAGGTGCTGCGTACCGAGGCGACCGAAGTCGGCGGCGGGGTGATGGCAGGATTACGGCTGCTGGTGGGCGCGGGCTATCTGCTCAAGTTACCGGCGATTGATCTCGCCGAGGTTGGCGCCGGCGGTGGATCGATCTGCCGGCTGGACAGCGCGGGGGCGCCCAAGGTTGGTCCGGAAAGCGCCGGGGCGGTGCCGGGGCCGGTTTGTTACGGACTCGGCGGTCGGGTCCCCACGATCACGGACTGCAATCTGGTTCTTGGGTATCTGGATGCGGGCGGGCTGACGGGCGGCACCATGCGGCTGGATCTGGCCGCGGCGCGAGCGGCGGTTCAGCGCGATCTGGCGGAGCCGTTGCGACTTTCGGTCGAGGAGGCCGCGCACGGCATGTTGCGGCTGGCCTCGGCGACGATGATGCGGGCCATCAGGGCAGTTTCGGTGGAGCGGGGGCGCGATCCGCGGCAGTTCGCGATGCTGGCGTTTGGCGGCAACGGGCCGCTATTCGCGGCCGGTATTGCGGCGGAGCTTGGGATTTCACGAATCATCATTCCGCCAGTGCCGGGGGTGTTCAGTGCGTTTGGTTTGCTGGTCGCGGACGCAGAGCATCATGTGCGACAAAGTATCCGGGTGCGGCTGGATGCGGCTGATGCAACGCGGATCGAGGAAATCATCGCGGGGCTGACCGCGGCGGGCGCAGCGCGGCTTGGCCGGGATGGGTTCGCGATGGACCGGCAGGTGTTTCAACGCGCGGCGTCAGCTCGTTACGTTGGACAATCGAGCGAGATCGAGGTGGCGTTGCCTGAGGGCGACGTGACGCCGGCGCTGATCGCCGAGCGGTTTGCCGCGGAGCATGAGCGGACCTATGGGTTTCGGGCGCCGGACGGGGAGGCGGTGGAGTTGATCGGCCTGTCGGTGATGGCGCGCGGCCTGCCGGAACGGCCTCGGCTGCCGGCTCGGATTCCGCCGTTTTCGCAGGCGGTGCCGGCGAGTCGTCGGGCCTGGTTTTTCGGCGAGGGGTGGGTCGAGACGCCGGTTGTGGATCGGGCGGGACTGGCCGGCCCGATGGCTGGTCCATTGATTGTCCAGGAATATGACGCGACGTGCCTAGTGCCGAAGCGGATACGCGCACGCGTGGATGATTTTGGCAATATCCGGCTAGAACCATTCTAGCATCCACCCACAGAGGTCCTGATCGGTCTGTTCGGTTCAAGCAACGGCTTGGGGGGGATGCTAGACCAAGTCCAGCAGCAATTTACTGCTGGACCCCTGGGCTGCTGCTACATCCGGATTGGCTCAGCATCGATCAAGACACCCATGAGCTGCGCCGGTTCAGCTCCACGATTGACCCAGGCATGAGCCGTTCCGCGCTGGACGACAACGTCGAATGGCTTCAAATGGACTTCGCCTTCGTCCAGTATAAGATCGACCTCACCTGACAACAGGATGACGTAATCGACGGTATTGGTCTTGTGCATTCCTACGTTGCGAGATGTATTGACACGTGCTTTGCTTGCGCCGAGCCCCTCGAACATCTGAGCAGTGGCCTTTTCCATTTCGGCGGGCGAAACCGAAGCTGAGGCACTCTGAGGCGCCAGGACGAAGTGGACGAGTGTGGTGCCGCCCGTTGGTGGATCGAGCCGTTGCAGACGATCGGCATCGTCCCGGGTTCCGGTGTTGTCTGCCGGAGCATGATCGGTGACCCAAACTTGTGACAAAAATCCGCCGAATACCCGCGTCGGATTTCCGTCTATGAGGACATGAGAATGCCCCTGGCTGTCGGTACCGGTCACCACGCGCCGCACGGTCGGGTTCGGCCTGGGAGTCGGCTGGCCGTCTGTCGCCTGGCTCGTCTGCTCGGCCATTGCGGGCTTGGCCTGACCCAAGAGCGCTGAGGCGGCCAGGGCCGAGCCGCTGACGATCGCGGCGCGTCGGCGAACACCTTCATTGGCTTCGTCGAGCTGGACAGTCGGTTTACGTTGCGTCTCCGTGCTAAACTGCGGCCTACTCATCTGGAATCCCCTGTGTTGTCGCGAGGAAGGCTCGTCGGTCGCCGGGCACCGTGTAAGGTGACGAACGACAGCCTATACCTCGCGGTCGCTTCCGGAAACCTCCGCCGTAGGTGTTAGAAATTCGCAGCCCGCGTTTTTCTCTTTGGCGCGACCACCGGGTTCGCAAGAGGTGCCGAATGCAGACTAGGATCCACCGTTGATTCGCGCGCCGGGGTGGAAATGGGCGTAGACGCGGCCGGCGGTTTCGCGATTGATGCCGGGAGCGGCCTCGAGATCGGTCAGACCGGCCATTTTCACGCCGCGCGTGGAGCCGAAATGATTGAGCAAGGCGCGCTTCCTGGCCGGGCCGATACCTTCGATCTCGTCCAGTTCGCTTTGCTTGATCGCTTTCGAACGGCCGGCGCGGTGCGAGGTGATGGCGAAACGATGCGCCTCGTCGCGAAGACGCTGCAGGAAATACAGCACCGGATCCTGCGGCGGCAACTGGAACGGTTCCATGCCGTCGGTGTGGAGCCATTCGCGGCCAGCGTTGCGGTCCGGGCCCTTGGCGATCGCGACGACCTTGACGTCGAATACCCCGAGATCGGTCAAGGTCTCCCTGGTGGCGGAAAGCTGGCCCGCGCCGCCGTCGATCAGCAGCAGGTCGGGCCAGTCGGGCGGTGGCTCGCCTTCGACTTGCGCTTTCAGTGCGCGAGAGAAACGGCGCTGCAAGACTTCGCGCATCATGGCGAAGTCGTCGCCGGGGGTGATCGGGCCGCGGATGCCGAACTTGCGGTAGGCGGCCTTGGTGAAACCCTCGTTGCCGGCGACGATCATCACGCCGTACGGGTTGGTGCCCATGATGTGGGAGTTGTCGTAGACCTCGATGCGTTCCGGGGGGCCCGGCAGCTTGAAAAGGTCGGCGACGCCTTGCAGCAGTTTCGCCTGGCCAGCGGTTTCGGCGAGTTTGCGCTCCAGGGCCTCGCGGGCGTTGGTTTCTGCGTGCAGAACGACGGCGCGCTTTTCGCCGCGCTGCGGCAGGCTGATTTCGACCTTGCGGCCGGCCTTCAGGGAAAGCGCCTCGGCGATCAGGCTGAGTTCGGGCAATTCGTGGTTGACCAGCAGCA
>DASYBP010000393.1:0-4074 GCA_036500715.1 Rhodopila sp. | reverse complement strand
GACCGCTTCACCGAGGGGTTCGATACGGCCGATCTCAAGGCGGCAAAAAAGCTTCAGGACGGGCTTCAATAGCGGCTAGGACCGGGCGCCCCGCTCCGCTCGCAACCGCGATCCCAGGGGTCAGCGGACGTAGGTCGGGCGTACAAGGTCCGGCATACGGTTGAGGGCATGGACGGCCATGGCTGCCTTGTCATCCGACGTGTGCCCACGGGCGTGCGACCATGCCGAAATCCGCTTTTGGGCCGGACCCGGCTGTCCGGGACTGAGCCTCAGGTCGGCTAACAGGTGATCTTGAACAGGGAGACCTGCCCCGGCAACCCTTCAAAACCTCTGCGCAGAGGTACCAGTTCTAGCCACCTCGGCATGGCAGCGAAGAAAGGGCAGCGGGATTGGATGAGGCTACCACCTCCCTGCCTCACAGCGCGCTTGGAAACCATCTCACGCCCCGATCCAGGCGTCCTGCTGCAAAAGAACCGCCCGCTCGAGCAGCCGCAACACCTCGCTGCCGGTAGTAACCCTTTGGCCGGACAACACGCCGCTGTCGGCGGCAACCCCCGGCGGATCGGCCGCGATCAGCGGCGTCCGGCCATAAAACGCCATAGGCCAGTCCGGGAAACTGCGCTGCTGCGCAGGGGTAAGCGTGAGCACGGTCACGTCGGCGTGCCGACGGTCCGCGGCGATCCGTTCGAAGGTGCGTTCGACGACGTCCCGCGGCCCCTCCAGAACCTGCGCGAAGCCAGCCTCGGAGAACCACAGCGCCCCCGTCACGTTATCGGATTCGTTACGTCGGCGGGCGGCGGCCACGATGGCCCGCAGTTCGCGCCGCAGGCCGGGCTCGGTCGCAGCGTCGGGCACAATCTCGGCGATGGCCTCGCGACTCCGATAGATCAGCCGGTACAGTGACACCGAAGTGGTGGCTCGCTTCATGGTGGATAGTGTTCTCATCCGACTACTGCTGCGGGATTGCAGGTTGAGGCGTGAAGCTGCAATACCTCGGCAATCCCGGCCGTCGAGGTAAGCGAACTGTCCAGGTAGCACCCGATGTGATCGACCCCGACGGCGGCGAGCGCCTCATGCAGCCTGCCGCCGTTCGCGTCAGTGCCTGCGCCCGCGCCGAACGCGACGGCGCTGAATGGAAATGACTTTAGACGACTCAGCAAGGACGGCCCGATCGTGCACTCGGCCAGGACGATGCGGACACCGAGCGCTTTTAGGCGATGGAGTATTGGCAGCACCTCGAGCGTCGTGTCCTGCAAACAGGTGTCGAGAATTTTCAGCTCCAGGCGGTCCGGCTGCAAACCGGATGCCGCCAACCCCTGCTGGACGACACCCGGCAAGTGGCCGGGCGATCGCAGTTCATGCGCCGACACGCGCACCACGACGTTCAGGGGCGCGGACGACAGGGACACAGGCCAGCCTGCAGCCTCTATGCATGCGGTTTTCAGCGCCCATTCGCCCAACGCGACGATCAGGCCGCCGGCTTCGGCTAACTTCATCAACGCCGACGCCGGCACCAAGCCGCGTACCGGATGGTCCCACCGCGGTCGAGCCTCGAAACCGCTGATCGCGCGCGACGACGAGTCCCCGCAAGGTTGATAGGCCAGCGAGAGTTCGCCCTTCAGCAGCGCTTTTCGCAGGTCCGCCTCGAGTTCCTGCCGGAGAGAGACTTCGCTGACCATGGCCGGGTCGAACAGGCACCAGCTTCGGCCACCGGCGGACTTTGCCTGGCCCAACGCGAGTTCCGCGTGGCGCATCAGGTCATCGGTCGAAGTACCATGGTCCGGAAAGCGGACCATACCGACACTGGCACTGATCGTGACGCGCTGGCCGTCCACCAGGAATGGCCGTGCCAGCACATCCACCGCTCGGGCAGCCAGGGTCTCGGCGCAGTCACCATTTGCGATCAAAACGGCGAACCCGTCGCCGCCGAGCCGCGCCAGCAGGTCCACCTCACGCATCTCACGGCGCAAGCGCTGGGCCACCAGGCACAACAAGGCGTCGCCCACCGGATGTCCCAGCGTTTCGTTGATACCACCGAGCTGGTCGAGGTCGATCAGCAGAACAGCTTGGCTTGTGTCCGGCGTTGCGTGATCCAGCGCCTCCTGCAGCCTCTCGTTGAACTGGCGACGGTTGCTCAGCCCGGTCAAAGAATCGAGCCAGGCGTCGCTGCCGTCTTGCGCCACCTGATTTCCGGTCGCTTTACCGTCGTCGAACAGCAGCATCCAACGCCCGTGGCCGAGACCGTGGACCTGGATCGCTATGCGCCACCCGCGACCCACGGTCAGCTGAAGCCAACCATCAGGGTCTGTTCGGTCGCCGGCTTTGATGTGGGCGGTGACGAACGCGGCGATCCGCTCGCGCTGCGGCTGCGTCAGGTTTTCGGCCCGCGCGAGCATGTCCGAGAGCGACGGCCGTTCCGCCGCCAGCAGCGGGGCAGCACCGAACAGAAGGCTCGCTTGCTCATTCCAGAACGACAGATTGGCGTCTGCGTCGAGCACCGCGACCGCGACCGGCAGGCGCGCAAGGATCTGTCGCGCCAGACCGTCGCCCAAGCGATCACGCCGGCGGGGAACGGCCTTGCTGGGCCGCGCACGCGGGATTCCGCCCGCCAATCCCTCCGGCGCAGCCATGGTCCAAGGTTCGCGCACCACGCACTCCTGCTCAGTTATGACCGGAACAAAATAGCCGCAGAGCATTACTGAAGGGTTAATGAGCGCATTTTTCCTGCGGTTTGAGTGCTCTGCCCTGGAATTCGCCGTTGACCCCGTGGTTGACCCGCTGGCTTGACCATCTGGCCCGCGCAGCCCTACACGCGCGGCATGAGCGAGACACACCCCCATGTGGTCGACATCGCGGCGGCAACCGAACAGGCCCACGTCCTGGCGCGGGCCCTGCCGTTCCTGCGCCGCTACGCGGGCGCGACCGTCGTCGTGAAGTACGGCGGCCACGCCATGGGCGACGAGCACCTGGCGCAGCGCTTCGGCAGCGATATCGCATTGCTGAAACAGGTCGGCATCAACCCCGTCGTGGTGCATGGTGGCGGACCGCAGATCAACGCGATGCTCAAGCGTCTGGCGATCCAGTCCACGTTCATCGACGGGCTGCGTGTCACCGATGCCGCGATGGTTGAGGTGGTCGAAATGGTGCTGGCCGGCACTGTCAATAAATACGTCGCCGGGCTGATCACCAAGGCCGGCGCGATGGCCGTGGGCGTCTGCGGTAAGGATGGCGGAATGATCCGCGCCCGCAAGCTGCAGCGCACGATGCGGGATCCGGACAGCCATATCGAACGGGCGCTCGATTTGGGCTTCGTCGGCGAGCCCACCGCAATCGATGCCCGCGTGATCCATGCGCTAACCGGTGGCGGGCTCGTGCCGGTGATCGCCCCGATCGGCATCGATGCCGATGGCCAGACCTATAACGTCAACGCCGACACGGTCGCGGCGGCGGTGGCGGGCGAGTTGAACGCGACGCGGCTGCTGATGCTGACAGACGTGCCTGGCGTACTGGGCAAGGACAGGAAGCTGATCCCATCCCTTACCCTGATCGAGGTGGAGGAGTTGATCGCCGACGGCACGATCACCGGCGGCATGATCCCGAAAGTCGAGAACTGCGTGGAAGCCGTGCGCCAGGGCGTGCGAGGCGCTGTCATTCTGGACGGCCGCGTGCCGCACGCCTGCCTCCTGGAACTGTTCACCGAGGCCGGACCGGGGACATTGATCAGGCGCTAGAGAGGATCTTTCGTTAGTTGCGGCCTTGGCACCGTGCCACGGTTGACGATCGTTCCCTGCACAAAAAGCCAGGGAAATGAAAGCCCTTTGCAACCACCTGAACGATAATCTGCAATAACGGATGACTCACCCTTATACAGTCCACGAGGCTTTACAATTTGAGAAGCGGGCGCCAGAAGGCTCGTCATTACAAAAGTGAGGTTAGCATGATCCTTCGCCGCCGACTCCGCAATGATCCCGCATGAGGATTATTTCGGTTAGACGAAGTATCACGCTCTCCCTCAGGCCGGTCTGTTCATTACTTGGAGGTTTCGAAGTACCCCAGAATTCTCGGCAAATTCTG
>DASYBP010000392.1:0-2882 GCA_036500715.1 Rhodopila sp. | reverse complement strand
ATGGGGCTTCCAAAGCGCGAACAAACGGAGGATGGTTTCGAGCGCCAGATCGGCGTGAACTACCTCGGCCATTTTGCCCTCACGCTTCGCCTGCTCGACGCAATCCGCTCGGCACCCGGCGGCGGGCGTGTCGTCAGCATCGCCAGCCTGGCCCATCGCCGCGCCACACTCGACCTCGACGATCTTCAGTCAGCGAAATCCTACCGGCCGATGCGCGCTTACGCCCGCAGCAAACTTGCCATGCTGATCTTCGCCCTCGAACTGCAGCGCCGTGCGGAGCAGAACCGCTGGAACCTGCGCAGCGTCGCAGCGCACCCCGGCTGGGCCAGGACCGGCATCATCGCCAACGGCATCGGCCGTGCGGGCCCCAGCATCAGGTCCAGACTCGCCGAGACCGTCTTCAATCTCGTTGCTCAACCGGCAAAAGACGCCGCCGTGCCGGTGCTGTTCGCGGCCATGGCCGCGGAGGCGAAAGGCGGCACGTACTACGGCCCGTCCGGCTGGGGCGAGACGCGTGGCGCCCCAGGCGTGTCGAAGATCTTTCCCCAGGCCGCGGACCCCCAGGTCGCCACGCGCCTGTGGGCGTTGTCGGAAAAGCTGACCGGGTGCTCTACCTGAATGTTGCTGACAAGTAAGAAACTCCCTCTAACTCAACCGGAGGCCGCCATGACTCACCGTCGTGATTTGATGATCGCCGCACTTCTCTCCTCCCTGCCGGCCGGTCTCGCCGAAAGCGCCGCGGCCGCCCCGCTCAATCCGCAACAGACCATCATCCGCGCGCCGGGGGCATTGCAGTGGAAGCCCAATCGCACATACTCCGAACCCAGCGTGGACAACTGCCTGCTGACCGGAGACACCAACCAGCCCGGCCTTTACTACACCCTCATCCGCTGGTGGCCCGGCTTCATGAGCGCACCTCACAAATACGCCACCGACCGGTTCTGCGTCGTCGTCTCTGGCACCTGGTGGTGCAACAGCGGAGCCGATTTTGACCCAGCCGCGTGTGTCCCCGTGACCGCCGGCAGTTTCGTCCACCGGGTCGCCGAAACGCCCCACTACGACGGCGTCATTCGCGGCCACTCGGAACCGGCGATGATCGCCATCTGTGGCATGGGGCCGGTGAACCTGTCGCTCATCGACCCCGCGGCGCCGCTGGTGCGCCGGGTATAGAATGCCCGCGGCGCCGCTGAGTATAGGATGACAGCAATCCAAAACGATCCGAGCGCCTCAAACAGCGGCAATTGGGCCTTCATCAAAATAAAGCGGCGGAAGGTAACGGTCCTGTTATCCCCCGGCGCTGTGGATAAGTCAGTGGGCATTTGGGTTTCAAACCCGTGAAATAGGCTCTGCATCAGCACATACATATGAATGCTGAAACTTTAGGCAGCATTGTAGAAGATTGTTTTTCAAGTATTTAAATATTTGTTAAGCGACCGAGTTAACGCATTGTTAACCATCGGTTTGGCCTGGGGATGACTGAACGGTGCCGACGCGCGCATCGAACTGAGACCGGCTCGTGGCCCAGACAAGCCGTCGGACCGCCCCCATCTGATCGCCCCCGTGTGGTCGCCAAGCACCTTCAAGCCGCCAGCCGATCCGGGCCCGCCCCAAACAGGTAGTCGATATCCTCAGCATCCATCGCCGGCAGGGCCATCCCATCCTCGCTTAAAGCCAGATTCGCCAGCCCGGCCTTGCGCTCTTGCAACGCGACAATTCGTTCTTCAACTGTATCAGACGCGATCATCTTGTAGACGAACACCGACTTTGTCTGGCCGATGCGGTGCGCCCGATCCGATGCCTGATCCTCCACCGCCGGATTCCACCACGGATCGTAATGAATCACCGTATCGGCCGATGTCAGGTTCAGCCCACGTCCGCCTGCCTTCAAACTGATCAGGAACAGCGGCACCTCGCCGGCCTCGAAACGCAGCACCGGCTCCGCCCGGTCCACCGTATCGCCGCGCAACTCCACGAACCTGACCCCGGCCGCGGTCAACTCCGGTTTCATCAGCTCCAGCATCGAGGTGAATTGCGAGAACAGCAGAATCCGCCGGCCCTCCGCGATCATTTCGGCAACCATCTCCAGCAGGTCGTCCAGCTTGCTCGACGCACCGCTGATCCCAGCCCCGGCCAGCCGAGGGTCGCAGCACACCTGCCGCAGCTTCAACAGGGCCTGCAATACGAGCACATGGCTCTGAGCCACTCCGCGCGTGGCAATCCCGCTCACCACTTTGGCATGCATCGTCGCCCGGATTGTCTCGTACAGCTCCCGCTGGTCCGGCGCCAAGGTAATCCGCCGCAGGATCGTATGCTTCGGCGGCAATTCCGTGGCCACCGCCGCCTTCGTCCGCCGCAGGATGAACGGCCGGATGCGCGTCGCCAACTGCCCGCGCCGCACCGGATCGCCATCCTTCTCGATCGGCGACCGGAAGCGCCGGTTGAAGCTCTTCCGCGGCCCCAGAGCCCCGGCATTAGAAACGCGAACTGCGACCAAAGCTCGCCCAGATTGTTCTCGATCGGCGTCCCCGACAGGCACAGCCGATGTCGCGTCTGCAGCCGGCAGACAGCGTGCGTGGCTTTCGCCGCCGGGCTCTTGATCGCCTGCGCCTCGTCCAGCACAACGATGTGCCACGAAAGTCTGGCCATGTCTTCGACATCACGTGAGAGTAACGAGTAGGTGGTGATGGCAACGTGCACGCCGGTCAGATCACGCCGCTTCTCGTGCCGGTCCAGCCCGTGCAGGACCACGGTGCGCAGGTGCGGCGCAAACCGGCGCAGCTCCGCCGTCCAGTTCGGCACCAGACTGGTCGGCACCACCACGAGCACGGGCCGGTCCAGCCGTCCGGCGTCCTCCTCGATGGCAATGTGCGCGATGGTCTGCG
>DASYBP010000391.1:0-2138 GCA_036500715.1 Rhodopila sp. | reverse complement strand
GAAAGCGACACCTTGATCTTGCCCTTGCTCGAACGGCGCCGCACCGAGCAGCGCGGGCATCTGGCTGCCATCCTTCCGGAAATACGCCTTCTCGAACGGTTGGATGACGCTGGTCGTTTTCAGTTGTTCGTCCAGTTCCCGCGGGGTGCGGATCCGAGGGCGCCATTCCGGTGGCGTCAGATCCCTCCAGTTCAGACCGGAAGCGACGAATTCCTGGCGATCATAACCAACCATGCGCAGAAACGCGTCATTGGCTTCCAGTATCCGGCCCCCGAACTCCCATGTGAAAATGCCGATGATATTGGCATCGAACAGGCGGCGGATCTTCGCTTCCCTTGTCGCCAGGTCGCGATACAGGCGCGCGTTCTCCAGGGCGATCGCCGCCTGCGACGCGACCAGCCGCAGCACCGAGATCCGGGCCGGTGTGAAAACCCGTGGCGCCAGATTGTTCTCCAGGTAGAACACGCCAATCAACTTGCCCTGGTTGATCAACGGCAGACACAGAATGGACTGCGCCCGGCGCTGCCGAATGTAGGAATCCGTCGCAAACACAGGGTCGGTCGCAGCGTCGTTTAGAATGACGCTCTCCCGCGTGTGCAGGGCATAATGCAGCACCGCTTCTGGTACCATCGCCGTGGTCACCTTGTCGTCGTGTAGGTGTACGGCGACCGTATCGCCATGCGTGATCGCTTCTGCGGTGATCCGCAACTCGGCGTCACGCGCAAGAATCAACAAAGCCCGTTCGGCACCCGCCTGCGCCATGGCCATACGCATAAGCGTATCGATCAGTTTTTCCAGGACGATCTCGCCGGCAACCGCTTGTGAAACCGTGATGACGGTTGCCAGGTCAAAGTGTTCGACCTGTGCGCCGATCGTGCTGGTTTTCAGGCGGGCGGGCTTGCCCGCCATCAGGTCCACCACGTTTTCGGTATCGCCCTTCTCGCGTTCGCGGCCATAAATTGTTCCGGGATCAGCAGCCGGTCCGGGGTGTCCCGCTGGCCCGGCAGAAATGCGTCGATGCGGCCCTGGCACTCCCATTCGGCCAGGCAGCGCCGCAGATCGTGCTCGACGCCGGCGGCGGTCTGGTAACTCTCCTCCGCGGTCTTGGCGAGCAGCTTCATGACGATGGCCGAGACCGGTTCCGGCACGGTCGGCAGCCGTTCAGCGGGCGGCACCGGCTGACGCGCGATATGGCAGTGTAGCCACTCCATGGGATCGGCGGCAGTGAACGGCAGCGTGCCGGCAAGCATCTGGTAGAGCGTGACGCCCAATGCGTAGAGATCGCTGCGCGCGTCGATCGAGCGGTTCATGCGGCCGATCTGTTCGGGGGCCATGTAGGCGAGGGTGCCGGCGATGGTCTCCGGCGGCTCCGGCGCCTGCCATTCGCTGGGCAGGCGGGAGGCGATGCCGAACCCAGTGAGCCAAACTTGGCCGTTGGTGCGGTTCAGCAAAATATGGGCCGGCTTGAGGTCCTTGTGGACGAGACCGCGCTGGTGGAACTGGCCCAGCGCGGCGACGATGCCGATGGCGAGGCGCAGGAAGCGTCCGGTTTCGATCGGCGCACCAAGCATCTGGTCGAGTTGCTCCCCGCCGGGATCTTCTAGCACCAGCGTGGTCTGACCCTGGTGACGTAACAGCGCCAGCGGCCGCGCCGCCCAGCTTCCGTGCAATTCGTCGCGTAGGCCGTATTCATGCGCCAGGCGACCCAGCGTGGCAGGCGCCGGATGTTCCACGGCAGGTCGCACGACCAGCACGGAACTGCGATTGCCGTCGGGATGCAGGCGCCATCCTCGGCAGACGACGCGCTCACCATCCTCCCATAAGACCTGGAGGCTGCTGTCTCCGTCAGTCCTGAGTAGTTCCATTGGCCGAACCTCTACGATCGTGCCGGCGCTCTCCGTCGAGCTAGTCTACCTGCCATCGACGATCCGATAAACTCATGTCTGCCTTTCCCCTGGGATCCTCCGAAGCCGCTGTTCCGCTTTCGGCCACCAGCAGGCGTTTGGTGTTAACCCGCGAATGTCCGCAATCCACCCCAAGCGGTAATGCGAGCGAGGCATTGGCACCAGACACTTTCCGCGCCTCAATAGGGTTGCGTATTGCATTCCGGAGCGATGGTATCTCAGGGTGCCCGCGCT
>DASYBP010000390.1:0-3979 GCA_036500715.1 Rhodopila sp. | reverse complement strand
CGGACGCCTTTGGCAAGCTGACCGGCCGGGCGGCGGCGGCCATGGTGACCCGCGGCCCGGGGGCTTGTCACGGTGCGATCGGGGTGCACGTCGCCTTCCAGGATAGCACGCCGATGTTGTTGTTCGTTGGTCAGATTCCACACGAGGACACCGGGCGCGACGCATTCCAGGAAGTCGATTACCGGCAGATGTTCGCCCCGCTGGCGAAATGGGTGACCCAAATCGATTATGCGAAGCGCATCCCCGAGGTCGTCGCCCATGCCATGGATGTTGCCACCACCGGCCGTCCCGGTCCGGTGGTGATCGCACTGTCGGAGGAAATGCAGAAGGATCAGGTTGAGGTTCCTGACCTGCCGCGCGCAAAAGCCCGGCCCGCCTTCCCCGACCCGGATGCGATGCTGGAGATGCGTGGACTTCTCGCCAAGGCGAAGAAGCCAATCGCCGTGGTCGGCGGCTCCTGCTGGACCGCCGAGGGGCGTGCGGCGCTGCATAAGTTTCTGTTGGAAAACAATGTGCCGGTGACGGTGGGATTTCGGCGGCAGGCACATTACGACGGCACCCGGGCGAATTTTGCCGGTGACCTGGGGGTCGGATCGGACCTTGGGCTGCTCGCCAAGCTGAAGGAAGCGGACCTGATCCTGGCGGTCGGCAGCCGTCTCGGCGACGCGGTGACGCAGGGGTTCACGCTGCTGGACAAAGCCGGCAGGGTGCCGATCGTCCAGGTTCTCCCCGATGCTGGCGACATCGGCCGTGTATTCCGCACGGCGCTTGGTATTGTCTCCGATCTGAACGCGTTTGCGATCGCCGCGGCGGGGCTGGAGCCGGTGAAGCCGGTCTGGGCCAAGTGGACGCAAGAACTGCGGTCTCTGCGCGAGGCGCAGCGCGCGGTGCCGAATTACCAGGGCGCGTTGAACCTCGGGACGGTGATGCGGGAGCTGGAGGGCATGCTGACCCCGGATGCGATCGTGACGACCGACGCCGGCAATTTCGCCGGCTGGGCGACGCGGTTCCTAAACTTCTCCGACGGCCAGCGCTACATCGGGCCGACCAACGGGGCGATGGGGTACAGCGTGCCCGCGGCGGTTGGGGCCAAAATCGCATTTCCAGAGCGAATGGTGGTCAGCATGGTGGGTGACGGCGGCTTCATGATGACCGGGCAGGAAATCGCGACCGCGTTCCACCATGGCGTTGCCCCGATCGTTCTGGTGTTCAACAATCAGATGTATGGCACGATCCGCATGCATCAGGAAAAAGCCTACCCATGGCGGATCTCCGGCACCGCCCTGACCAACCCGGATTTCTGCAAATACATCGAGGCGTTTAGCGGGCATGGCGAAATCGTGTCCGCGACAGACGAGTTCGCACCCGCGTTCTGTCGCGCGGTCGAAAGCGGCAAGCCGGCCCTTGTTGAACTCCGCATGAACCCAGAGCAAATTTCCACCCGCGCGACCATCTCAGATCTGCGTGCAGGCCGGAAGCCGCCAAAGCCTGCGCTGAAGCAGAGGCGGGCCGTCGCGTCTGTCCATCGCGTCGGCTCGCCCGCCAAGAAGCGCGGTTAGCCGCTCAAGCAAGGAGCAGGAGGTTTCGGTTCAGGATTTACGCTTCTTGCGACCTTTGGATGACCGGTCTTCGGGCTTCAGGCCCAGGCCGCTCTGCAGGGCCAGACTCGAGCGCAGCTTGGCATAGTCGGCCGCCACCATCGGGTAGTTCTCCGGCAGCCGCCACTTCGCCCGGTATTCATCCGGGGTCATGCCATGAACCGTCAACAGGTGCCGCTTCAGCATCTTCATGGAGAGGCCGTCCTCCATGCAGATGAGATGGTCGCCGAAGACAGTCTGTCCATAAGTGGGATGCACGTATCCGTTGCGTGCATGGCTGGTCGAATTCCCGTTATGGTCGTGCCCGTCATGAGCGTTGCTCTCATACGTCTGTCCGTTATCCGCTACGGCGGCGAAAGCGGGTGGATCGAGGGCCGACAATGTATTGAAAACATTGCGGATCATGCTTGGAAGCGCGGTGACCTCGACGTGATTGTGTCCGGCGTGGGCGGCGACAATCTGGGCCGAAAGCGAGAGGATGTTCCGGTTTTGGTAACTCATTGCGTGCTGGTCCCCGCGGAAATGAAGCTTTGACGGCTTTTTCACGTTGTATTAGCATTTCAGTTAACTTCAAACTCAGTCAGCATCGCAAGTCACCGGAACGGGTTAATCGAGCGGAGGGTGTGCATGAGCGATCAAATTTTTCAGGATGCGTATGCTCGGGTGCGCGGTCGGCACGCCGATCAGGCGTGGTTTGCCCTATCGCCGCGTGAGATCACTGATGCGATCTATCGGGAAATCCGTATCATTGATAATGAGCGCCTGACGCGAGCGGAACGCGAGATCATCCCGATCGCTGTCGCGGCAGAATAGTTCGACTGCGTGCCGGTCTCGGCAAATAACGTGGATTTGACGATAATCTGATTTTTCGCTGTCAAATTCCGCGTGTTGAAACTCTGGCGGAACTTGGGTCGCGGATCGGGCATTGTGTTGGCGTGATGAGTTTGATCCGGCCCGGCGCGCTGTCATCCGCATCGTCAGTTCGTGACGATCGGGTTACGGTGAACATTTATCATCTCCATCCTTTGGTTGCCGGCCCGCTCGATTCCTGGGCGGCGGTTTTTGCTCGAATCGCTGCGATGGATTTCAGCCACGTTTGCTTGGCACCTCCGTTCGAGCCTGGCGCCACGGGCGATATATTCGTTCATGCCACGTTCGATAGGCTGCATCCTGCCCTCGGATTCGACGGGCCCGCCGAACAAGGGTTGGAGCTGGCGGCTGATCTTGCGTCGCGCGAGGGACTGCGGCTGATGCTGGATATCGCGCCTGGCCAGGTCGCGGTTGATTCAGCGCTGCGGCAGCGTCAGCCGGAGTGGTTTGCTCCGGTCGGAGCTGATCAAGTGGCAGATCCGCGGCGGCGGCCGCGCCGGATCGATGTCGCGATCCCTCGCTTCCACGAGACGGTGCTGGCCGACGCGGTGTCGGACTGGTGGATTGCATTGCTGGGACGTCTGACCCATGCGGGGATCGCCGGTTTTCGCTGCCTGACTCTAGACTTGGTCCCAACCTCGTTTTGGCGGCGGATCGTCACGACTTTTTCCGAGTCGCTGTTTCTCGCCTGGACCCCAGGTGTCATTGGTTTGAAGGCGTTTGCCGGGGTAGGGTTTGATCTGACCTGTTCTTCGGCCGGTTGGTGGGACGGACGGGCTTCATGGTTTCTGGACGAGCAGGCTGCGCTGCGGGAAATTGCGCCCGCGGTGGCGTCACCGGAGCCGTCCTTCCTGGAGCGCCTGGCGCAGCGGCTGCGACCGGACTCAGACATTGCGGCATGTTATCGTCTGGCGCTGAGTATTGCAGCCTCGACCGGCGCGGGTTTGTTTCTGCCGATGGGCTTTGAGTTTGCCACGGGCCGGCGGTTCGATTCGATCCGCGCCAGTGCGGACGACATGGCAGCCGCCGAGCGGGAAAGGCCCACCGATCTGACCGAGGATATCGCGCGCGCCATTCGACTGAACGCTGGGCTCCCCTCTCTGGGCAGGCTGCGGCCGATCACCAGCCCCGCCGCACCGGTCACGGCGCTGTTGCGGTCCGACGCGTTGATCGTCATCAATCCGGATATCATCAGGCCCGCGCCGCTGGGTTTTTCGTTGCAGCCATTGCCCTCGGCCGCCGGCTTGGCGCTGGTGGTCGACGATGACGGCGATGCCCCGCTAGCTCCTGGCGAGGTGCGTATCCTGCCCTGCCATCCGACGCGAGACATTCCGGGCGGCGAGCTGGAACTGTCTCGCTCGTGGGCAGAGTCCACACGAGTCGCTGTTGAAGCCGTGGAACCGGGCGGGGAGTTCCCGGCGAAGAGCGTCGTTGGCCGTGATTTCACGGTTCGCGCCGACGTCTTCGCCGATGGTCATGATGTGCTGGCGGCTGACCTGCTGTGGCGGCCG
>DASYBP010000389.1:0-3733 GCA_036500715.1 Rhodopila sp. | reverse complement strand
TCGACGGCAGAATCGGCCACTTACCTGAAACAGTAGTCCCAGTAACCCTGGGTCTTCGCAGGGCTGGACCAGAACCAGCACAACGCCGGCGACGGAGGGGGCGGGGGCGTTGTGGCGGCGATGACCGTGCCCAACGTTACGCCAGCGACTACGGCCCCATAGTAGGGATACGGCGTCCACGGTCTGACAACGGCGCCGGCATAGACGGTGCCGCCATACGGGGCACGATACGCGGTGCCGCCATAGGAACCGACCGCGGCAGCGCCACCGTACGGTCCGCGCACGGCCGCAGCGCCGTTGGGACCTTGTGCGTAGCCGGCGCCCCTCGGACCGCGCGCCGCGGTGGCGCCATTCGGACCCCGCGCATAGCCGGCGCCCCTTGGACCAACGGCGGCGGTGCCGCCGTGTGGCCCGGTCACCGATCCCCACGCGAACGCGTCCGATGAAACTGAGAGGCCGATCGCCGCGGCAAGGCAGAACCGAGCGAACCCGTTCATGGCGACGCTCCCGCGCGTAGTTCGCCAGTGACCGCGCCAAATTCGATCCGCCTGGCGCCCTCCGGCGGCGTGAAGGCAAAATCTGCGTCGGCCGGATGGACACCGAAATTCCAGTCGGACATCTCGGCTACGAAATTCGGCCTGCCCGGCAGCGCATCATCGATCACGATCAGCCGGCGCGGTACGGCGCGATCCTTCTCGATCCAGAGTTCGAGTTCAATACCCGGCGGCTGCGAAAACACCAGATGGCGGCATGGCACGCCATCGATCGTCACCGTGCCGACCTCGCGGCCGGCGGTGACGCCGGTCAGGAACGCCTTGTCGGGTGCGTCGGTCAAGAAATCCGCCAGCGGGAAGTCGAGGCCGAAACGGCCCATGACGACATACATCATCTGCTGTATTGTGTTCGGCACCGGCAGGCTGGCGTAGGCCTCGCCACCGTCGAGCGCGAGCACAACGGTGCTACCGTCATAAATCACCTTGCGCGGCCCATCGTCGCCAGTGCCCACGATCAGCAACCGATCAGGACGGCGAGTCGTGACCGTGAAGTCGTGGACGATGTGTAGCTGCTCATCGCCGTGGTTCTCGTACACACGGATCGTATGGGCGTGAAACGAAAATTCCTTGGCGAGCAAAGCCTTCCCCATCTGCGCGAGAGCGGCGCGGGCGTCCTCGCTGATCGCGGGTTTCGGCGGGGTGGCGGCGATGGCCGGCCAGCCGCCAAGCATCGTCGTGCTCACGACAACGCCGGCACACAGACTTGCGAAAGCCACCGCCGTCCTGCGTTTCATGATGCTTTTCCGGTAGTTCCCCATTGACCAGCTCAGTCCTGAACCTGATTCATTACCAAACCGCCATCGGGGGGCCGCCCTGTGACAGCCCGCGGATCAACCGTGACGGACGTGGACCACGGTGCAATGCGGTCGCCAGTGGCTCTCGCGCTCGATATGAGCAGATCGCGCCGGTTCACTCGCGTTCCTTCCCCCTCAGACCGTCCGGCCTGAGCATGAACTTATGTTAGCGTCTGGCGCGGCAAGCCGCCACCGAATGCCTGCTCCTCACATGGGTGCTGCTTGCCCGAACAGTTCAGCCAACTTGGTCCCGGCTCTCCGGGCTGTGGCGTTGGCGGATCCGGCTTCCGCTCGGGGGCGGTCAGCATCAGGTGTTGCCGTTTGCCGCTACTGTTGTAACTTTCGGGATTGCCAAATCGATTCTTTGGTGCGAAGGCGGGGTTGATGTCGCCCAACACAGAAACATTGACGAGACGGAACGCCCCGTCGAGGGCTCGTCGAGTGCGCGGTGTGCGGTCCTCGGGGGCTGTTCCGGAGCCTATGCCGGTTTTTGCCGAGGAGCCCGACGGGCCAGCGCCGCTGCCTCCGCACCCTGAACTCGATAAGCTGATCGGCCGCTTCAACGGCACCCGCACGATGCGGATCGATGCCGCTGCCGCACGGCGGCTGCTCGCCATCAACACCGGCAACCGTCACGTGTCCGCGCGCCGCGTGTCGTTACTGGCGCGACAGATGCACGATGGGTACTGGGAGAACACCGGCGAGCCCATCATCGTCAGCGATGAGGGCATCCTCAACAACGGCCAGCATCGCCTGTTGGCGGTCGTTGAAGCCGATGCCGTGATCGAGATGGATGTTCGGTTCGGCATCCCTCGTCGGGCCTTCGTCAAGACCGACACTGGGGCCGCCCGGTCGGGTGCTGATGTTCTTTCGATCCGGGGTGTGCACGGCGCCATCCAGGTCGCCATGACGCTCCGCCTGCTCCTGCTTCACGAGCGGGGCCTTCCGGAGCATGCGCGTGACAGTCTCACCAACGACGAGGTGAACCGCGCCTACGACCGCTGGCCGGATATCTCTGATGCCTATGCGAAGGTCCAGGTTTTCCGTTTTCCGGCCCAGATCCGCTCGACACCTCTCTACGCGACGACGTTTCTGGCCATGCGCGTTCCCAAGGCCCCGAAGGTCGATACTTGGCTGCACATCCTGGCGACCGGCCTGGAGGCGCAGCGCGACGATCCCGCGTACGTCCTGCGCGAACGCTTGATCCGCACGCCGATGGCGGATCTGGGGACCCGGGAAAGGCAATTCACGCGCTTTGCGCTGATGATCAAGTCCTGGAACCTGTTCCGCGAAGGCGAAAGCGTGCAGATGCGGGATTTCCGATGGGCTGGCACGGGGCGTGGCGCGGAGCCGTTTCCTCAAGTGATCGGAGCGCGTCTCGCGTAGCGACTAGGCTGAGTATGCCGCGTTGCGCGCCACCGAACAGCGACCTTTGTTCAGAAGGACCGCCACTCATGGCGCGTCCTGTTGTTAGTCGGTCAGCCAGCCGCTCAGCTGCATTTCGACCAGCCGCAGTGCATGCAGCTGAGGCAGCCGGCTTCCTTTACCAAGCCGGGTTGGCTGCACTTCGGGCAGAGCGGCCCTAACGGCGCGGCTGCGATCGCGGCCGTCTCTGTCCGCGGTGTCTCTTTGCCGGCGTCTCCCAGGTCGGTCGACAGAAAGCCAGTCGCGATCATGTGCCGCTGCAGGACGTCGCCGATCGCGGCGACGAGCGAGGGCACATAGCGGCCGCCCGCCCACTGACCGCCACGAGGGTCAAACACCTGCTTCAATTCCTCCGCTACGAACGCGACCTCGCCGCCGCGGCGGAAGACCGCACTAATCATCCGGGTAAGGGCGACGACCCAGGCGTAGTGTTCCAGGTTCTTGGAGTTGACGAAGACCTCAAAGGGCCGCCGGCGGCCGTCGTGCTCCACGTCGTTGATCGTCACGTAGAAGGCGTGCTCGCTGTCAGGCCAGCGCAGCTTGTAGGTCGCCCCTGAGAGCTTCTCGCTGCGGACCAGCAGCTCGGCGGTCTGCGCGGCGGGCGCCGGCGGCGTGATCTCCAGCACGGACCCGGTTACGGCGTTCGGGCGGTAGGTGGTGCAACCCTTGCAGCCGCTCCGGTAGGCATCGAGGTAGACCGCTTGGAAGTCCTCGAAGCTGATGCTCTCAGGGACATTGACGGTCTTGGAGATGGCGCTGTCGACGTGATGCTGAGCCGCAGCCTGCATCCGCACGTGCTCGGACGGCGTCAAGTCCTGCGCTGTCACGAATGTCTCTGGCAATCCCGCGTCTGGGCCGAAACGGCGTCGATACTCTCTCAAGGCATAGCTGGAGACCTCCTCTTCCTGTCGCGACCCGTCGGGTTGGAGAACCTTGCGCGTGTAGCTCAGGGCGAACACC
>DASYBP010000388.1:0-2051 GCA_036500715.1 Rhodopila sp. | reverse complement strand
GGGCGTCATGTCCAACGTGACCTTGTGGTTGGCATCGGCCGGATTGAAGCGCAGCGCGCTCCAGTGCACGGCGATCTTGCGGTTACCCACGCCCATAAAGCCGCCGAAGTCGATGACGGCGGCTTGCGGCTGTCCGTTGGCGTCCACCAGTACATCGACCAGACGACCGATGTCCTTGCCGTCGGGATCGGTGACGCGCTGGCCCAGGATCGCTTCGGCATCCTGGGGCGCGACGGACTGGACGGCGCTCTGTGGCGGGGCGGGGGCAAGATTTGGCTGCGGCGCGTCATCCGCGCGGGCAACCGCACCGGCCAGCATGACGGCCACCGTCCCTCCAACCAAAGTTGATCGTCGCATCTGAAAGTCCCCGAAGCCGGGGCCCGGGTTCGGCCCCCCGACGGGGACGATCAAGCCAACGGCAGCGCCGCCCGTATCACGTCGGGTTGGGTGTTGGAACCGCTTTCGGGCGCCGGGCAAAATTGCATGATGCCAGCACGATTCCGGCCGCGATCATTACGAGACCGAAGGCATGATAGAGCTGAAACTGCTCGTGCAGGAACAGCAGCGCGAGGACGCTGCCGAACAGCGGCATCAGGTGCATAGACTGGCCGGCGGGCCCGGCGCCAGCCAACTCCACGCCGCGGTTGAAGAACAGGTAGGCGACGAAGGAGGGGAGCACGGCGGTGTAGGCGATGGCGAGGTACACCGGCACGCCGCCGTCGATTCGCCCGCCGGCGGCGAACTCCGCGATCATGAGGGGCAGGATCATGACGGAGCCGATACCCATGGCGGCAACGAGAAAACTGAGCGGGTGCACCGCGGGGCGCTGGCGCAGGATCACGCAGTAGAAGCCGTAGATCAGCAGCGCCAGCAGGACCCAGAGATCGCCCGGGTTCAGCTGCAGGTGGGCGAGGGTCTGCAGTGAGCCGTGAGCGGCGATGGCGGCGACCCCGGTGAGCGAGAGCAGCACGCCCAATGCTTGCCGCGGCGTCGGCCTGTCGCGAAACAGCAGATACGCCCAAACGATGATGATCAGCGGCGAGGCGGACTGCAGAAGCAGGACATTCAGTGCCGTGGTGGTGGTCAAGCCGACATATGACAACGTGTTGTACGACGCAATCCCGGTTGCCGACAGCACCAGGATCATCCGCCAGTGCCGCAGCATGACCGGCAAGTCGGATCGCAACCGAGGCCAGGCGAAGCCCAAGGCGATGCTGAATGCGCCGATCCAGCGCAGACAGGCCAGTGATATCGGCGGGACATGGCCGGTAAGGCCGCGTGCCAGCACGATGTTGCCGGCCCAGAAAAGGTTGGCCGCGACGAGCAGGGCCCAGGCGGAGTGCCATAGTGATCGTATCATGGGCCGGCCATCATAGGCCGCGTGGTGGGGTTGGAAAGCGGCGCGGCTTGGGCTTTGCTGGCGCCATGCGACGCGTCGTGTTGAACAGCGAGACGGACTGGGAGGGATGGCGCCAAGCGGCGCGCGCGCTGGTTCAGGCTGGCGAGGAGCCCGGGTCGGTGACGTGGTCAGTCGGCGGCGAGCCAGAGGCGCTCCCTGAGGCGTCGGGCACGTTTCATGTCCCGCGGGCGCTGGTAGCGTTGGCCTCGGTGGCGATCCAGGCGCGCGAGCCGGAGCGGTTCGGGCTGCTCTACAGCCTGGTTTGGCGGGTCAATACGGGCGAGAAGCTGCTGGAGGACGTCAGCGATCCGGATCTGTCGCTGGTCCGGCGGATGGCGCTGGCGGTGCGCGCGGATGCCCATCGTATGCGGACCGCGATACGGTTCCTGCCTGTGGCGGAGGACGGGGCAACGCGGTTCGTCGGGTGGTTCGAGCCGTCGCACTTTGTCCTGCCGGCAAATGCTCTGCTGATGGCGCGGCGGTTTCCCGAATTGGTCTGGTCTGTGGTGACGCCGGACGGGGCGGCGCATTGGGATCGGTCGGCGCTGCTGTTCGGGTCTGGACTGCGGCATGCCGCCGACGACGCGGCCCTGCAGGTGTGGTGGGAACGCCATCGCGCGGAGTTGCTGGAGCAGGCGACGCCGGAGGTGTC
>DASYBP010000387.1:0-3228 GCA_036500715.1 Rhodopila sp. | reverse complement strand
AGGGCCCGCCTGATCCGTAGCGCCCGATCCGTGGTGAGGCGGTTACTGGGTGGTGTTGTCGGGTGGTTTGGCTGACGCGGCGGCTTTGTCCGGCGTCGCGGCCGTTTCAGGGGTATCGGGCGGCGGCTTCACCGGCTCGGCGGCTGGGGCGGCCCCTGGGACGGCTGTGGGCGACCGGGGCTCTGGCGCCCGTGGTGCGGCGGGCTTGCCGGCCTCGGCGGCCTTGACCGGGGGCGGCACGGTATAATCCGGCACGACCCGCGCCTGGTTGCCGGCAATCACCAACACCTGCTGGCCGAGGGCCAGCGGCGTCTTGTCTTTCTGGGTCACGCTGACGAGGTCGCCATTCGCCTTGCGAACGATGTACTCGAACGCCTCGGTGTCGGCGGTGGAGTGTTCCACCGCGGAACCGGCGATGCCGCCCACCAGCGAACCGCCGAGAGCCGTCAGCGCGCTGACCGGTCCGCTGGCGGCCTGCGAGCCGGCGATGCCGCCGGCCGCCGCGCCGGAGACGGTGCCAACCGCGCCGGCGGCGCTGATACCGACGTTGCGCACGCCGACGACGACACCTTGCTCGACCTTGTTGGCCTGCTGTGCCGCGTTGCTGGCGTAGGTGTCGGGCGAGTAGCTGGGCCCGCACGCGGACAGACCCGCCAGCAGAAGCGCGGCTGGCACCAATATTCTCATTCGTTCGGTCCTGCCGAATGTTTCGTGACGGCGCGCCGTTTAACACGTTCCTGGCGCAGCACTAACCCGCAAAGTGCAGAATATTACTGGCGAGATGTCGAGATCCATACACCGCGCCGCCGCTTGATATTTGCCTTTGATCACATGGATGTGCAAGCGCCGATTCGTCTTTACGCCCGATCCGCAAGCGTGCTACGGCGCCGCAATGGATATGTTTCTGCTCGCCGGTTGCCGAATTTCAGGCATGACCCCTTGCGTAGGGGTTTGGGGCAGCACGCGGATGAGCCAAACGGCTTAGCCCGCGTCCGATGTCCCGCCGAGCCTCGGACGGGATATTTCCGTGAAGCGAAACGATCCCTCCGCCTGAACCTCGTTACAACGAGGCCTGCAATGTTGCGGCGGTCACCAGTTGTTCACACAGCGAAATCGATTCCGGTGGCTCGCGGCGCCAGCCCAGCGTCGACGTGGAGTCATTGGATAGCATTGGTCAGCCGGCGTTGGCCGATCACGATGCCCGGCCGCGGCGTGTCGGCGCGTGCCAACGTCACCCGTCTGCTGGCAGCGGTCTATGCCGACATGGCCGGATACAGCCGGCTGTTCGCGCTTGACGACACCGGAACGGTCGCGCGGCTGCGAACGCTGCATCGCGAGTCGATCGAGCCGGCGATCCGTCACCACCAGGGCCGCCTGGTGCAGACCGGCGGCGACTCGATGCTGATCATCTTTGAAAGCGTCGGACAGGCGGTCAGATGCGCGGTGACCATCCAGTCCGAGACGGCAAACCATGGCGACGGCTGGCCGGGCGATCGAATGATGCGGTTCCGCATCGGCGTGGACCTGGGTGACATCATCATGGACGGTACGGATTTCCATGGCGATGGCGTGATCGTTGCGACCCGGCTGCAAGCGATCTGCCCTCCGGGCGGCGTCTGCATATCGCGGGCGGTGCACGAGCGTGGCGGCGAGCGGCTTGGCCTGCCGACACAGGCGCTCGGGCCGCTGGCACTCAAGAACGTTGCGCGTCCGGTGGAGGCATTCGTGCTGTGGCCGCCGCAGCACGAACCGGCGGGATTGTTACTCTGACGGCGCGCCCAGGGCGGAGGTTGATCGCGGTCTTCACCCTGGGTGTTGTCGCGGGTAGCATGCCTGGATGACAGACAATGCCCCCAAGCGTGGCCCCCGGATTAAACAAGGGCTGTCCCGCAACACTGCCAACTATGGCGACAAGGATTTCGCGCTGTATCTGCGCCGATCCTTCGCGAAATCGATGGGTTATTCTCAGGCGATGCTCGACCGGCCGGTGGTGGGCATCGTCGATACTGGGTCGGCGTACAACAACTGCCACCGGACGATGCCGGAACTGATCGAGGCGGTGAAGCGCGGCGTGCTGGCGGCCGGCGGACTGCCGCTGCCGTTTCCGACGGTGTCGCTGTGCGAGCCGTCGCTGTTCCCGACGTCGATGCACTTCCGCAATCTGGCCGCGCTGGATACCGAGGCGATGCTGACGGCTCAGCCGATGGATGCAGCGGTGCTGGTGGGCGGGTGCGACAAGACCGTGCCGGCGCAACTGATGGCGGCGGCGTCGGCTGATGTGCCGGCGGTCCAGCTGGTGACCGGGCCGATGCTGGCCACGGCGTTTCAGGGCGAGCGCTTGTCAGCCTGTACCGATTGCCGGCGCTACTGGGCGCAGTACCGGGCAGGCGGGGTTTCGGCGGAGCGGATCGGGGAGATCGAAGGGCGGCTGGCCACGACGGCGGGGACCTGCGGGGTGATGGGTACGGCGTCGACGATGGCCTGTATTGCGGAGGCCCTGGGCATGGTGCCGCTGGGGCATGGGTCGATCCCGGCGGTACATGCTGACCGGCTACGCGCGGCGGAAGAGGCCGGGGCACTGGCGATGCGGCTGATCGCTAAGCCGATCCGGCCGACACAGATCATGACGGCGCACGCGGTGGAGAACGCGGTGCGGGTGCTGTTGGCGCTGGGCGGGTCGACGAACGCGCTGATCCATCTGACGGCGATTGCCGGGCGGTTGGGGGTGAAGGTCGATTTGCGGGCGCTGAATGCATTGTCGGACTCGACGCCGGTGCTGGTCGATCTGAAGCCAACGGGCGAAGGATACATGGAGGATTTCCACGCCGCCGGCGGGATGCCGGCGCTGCTCTGGGAGCTGCGGAACTTGTTGCACCTGGACCCGATCGACGTGACCGGGATGCCGCTGGGCGAGCGGCTGACGGCGCCGGCGTTTGTCGATCGGCGTTATATCCGAGACTTTGCGGAGCCGGTGTCGCCGGTTGGGGGCATCGTGTCGCTGTTCGGGTCGCTCGCGCCGCGGGGGGCGATTCTGAAGCGCAGCGCGGCAACGCCACGGCTGTTTGAAGTAGAGGCCCGGGCGGTGGTGTTCGACGGGCTGGAGGATCTGGCCGCGCGGATTGATGATCCGGGACTGGATGTGACGGCGGACGATATTCTGGTGCTGAAGAACGCCGGGTCGCTGACGCCGGCGGGAATGCCGGAGGCAGGGTATCTGCCGATTCCGTC
>DASYBP010000386.1:0-3198 GCA_036500715.1 Rhodopila sp. | reverse complement strand
TCAGGCCTGCTTCCGGGCGGTGCTGGATGCGATGGCTCGTCCGGGACAGGTGCGGGCCGTGGCCGGCGTGTCGGCGCCGGCGCCATTGTGCGCCGCCGCCGCCGCGGTGCTGTTGACGCTGGTGGACCAGGAGACCCCACTCTGGCTCGACCCGGACGCCGAGGTCGCCCGTTCGTGGATTGCCTTCCATACCGGTGCCCCGCCCAGTGTCCCGCCAGTTGCCGGAGGATTTGTCATGGCGCTGTCCCTGCCCGAGTTGACCGCGCTGCCGAACGGCACGGACGAAATGCCGGAGACGTCGGCAACCGTAATCCTGCAGGTTTCGGCTCTAGAATCCGGACGCCGGTTCCTGTTGGAAGGGCCTGGCTTGCGCCAGCCGACCGAACTGCGTGTTGACGGACTCCCCAATGAGTTTGTCACGATCTGGCAGCAAAATCACGCGCTGTTTCCGCGCGGCGTCGATTTGATCCTATGCGCTGGGGATCGTCTGGCCGCGCTGCCACGCAGCGTTACGGTCAAGGAGGCTTGAACCGTGGCCTATGTCGCGGTTAAGGGTGGCGAACGGGCGATCGACAACGCTCATCGCTGGCTGGCGGAGGAGCGTCGCGGCGATCCGACAACCCCGGCTCTGTCCGTCACCCAAATCGAGCAACAGCTCGGACGCGCGGTCGATCGCGCAATGGCCGAGGGCTCGCTGTATGATCGGAAACTGGCGGCATTGGCGATCAAGCAAGCCCAGGGTGACCTGATCGAGGCGGCCTTCCTGCTGCGGGCCTACCGCACCACGCTGCCCCGGTTCGCGCACTCCAAGCCGGTTGACACCACCGGCATGCGGATCGAGCGGCGGGTGTCCGCGATCTTCAAGGATCTACCAGGCGGTCAAGTGCTGGGCCCGACATACGACTACACCCATCGCTTGCTGGATTTTGATCTGCTGGACGACGCCGCTGTCGCGCCCGGACCGGCCGCGGAGGCGGACCCGGCGCCGATGCCTCGGGTGCCGGACATCCTGGGTCACGAGGGGCTGCTGGAACCCGAACGCGCCTCCGACGACGAGCCCGGGGATCTGACCCGAGATCCGCTGTCGTTCCCAGCCGATCGGGACGTGCGCTTGCAGGCTCTGGCGCGGGGTGACGAAGGATTTGTGCTTGGCATGGGTTATTCCACCCAGCGCGGCTATGGAGGTTCGCATCCGTTTGCGGGCGAGATTCGGATGGGTGAGGTCTCGGTCGAAATCGAACCGGCGGAGCTTGGTTTCGCCATCGATATTTCCGACATCCTGCTGACCGAATGCCAGATGGTAAACCAGTTCAAGGGCTCGAAGACCGTGCCGCCGCAATTCACCCGGGGCTACGGTCTGGTATTTGGGTTTGCCGAACGGAAGGCGATGGCGATGGCACTGGTCGATCGCGCGATGCGCGCGCAGGAACTGGGCGAGGATGTTGCCGCGCCGGCGCAGGACGTCGAATTTGTGCTGTATCATTCTGACAACATAGAGGCGACAGGTTTTGTGGAGCATTTGAAACTGCCGCACTACGTCGACTTCCAGAGCGAACTGCAGAACGTGCGCCAGATGCGGGCGGGGTAACCGAATGAAAGGTTACAACTTCGCCTATCTGGACGAGCAGACGAAACGCAGGATCCGCCGCGGCCTGTTGAAGGCCATCGCGATCCCCGGTCATCAGGTCCCGTTTTCATCGCGGGAGATGCCCTTGCCCTACGGCTGGGGCACCGGAGGAATTCAAGTCACCGCCTCGATTCTGGGTGCGGACGACGTGCTGAAGGTGATCGACCAGGGCGCCGACGACACCACCAACGCCGTATCGATCCGGCGGTTTTTCGCGCGCACCGCAGGCGTGGCCACGACGACGGCGACCGCGGAGGCAACAGTGATCCAGACCCGCCACCGCATTCCGGAAAAGATGCTGCGGGAAGACCAGATCATCGTGTATCAGGTGCCTCAGCCGGAGCCGCTGTTTCGCCTGGAACCAAGCCGGGCGGAGACGCGGCGGATGCATGGGCTGGCGGATTATGGGCTGATGCATGTGAAGTTGTACGAAGATGTCTCTCGTTTTGGGCAAATATCCATCAGCTATGACTACCCAGTAATGGTCAATGAACGGTATTTGATGTCGCCCAGCCCGATTCCGGCATTCGACAATTCGAAAATGGATCGGATGCCGGCCTTGCAACTCTTCGGCGCCGGGCGCGAAAAGCGGATTTATGCCGTCCCGCCCTGGACCAGCGTCAAATCGCTCGACTTTGACGATCATCCGTTTCGGCCGGTCAACGCGCCGCATCCGTGCGGGCTATGCGGGGCGACGGATTCCTATCTGGATGAAGTTATCACTGATGACAAAGGCGGCCGACTGTTCGTCTGCTCCGACACGGATTATTGCTGCGAGCGACGTCTGCGGCAGGCGGCAGAGTGATGATCGATGCAACCCTGCTGTCCGGCCGGGCACTGGGGCTGAGCTTTGGCGCGATCACCGCGCTGGACGGCGTCGATGTCGATCTGTGGCCAGGAGAAATGCTGGCGATCGTCGGCGAATCCGGATCGGGCAAAACGACGCTGCTGCAACTGCTGTCGGCGCAGCTTGCGCCAAGCGCAGGGCATGTATCGTACCGGATGCGCGACGGGGTCATGCGCGACCTGGCCGCGCTCGGCGAAGCCGAGCGGCGGTTTCTGTTTCGCACCGACTGGGGCTATGTGCACCAGGACCCGGCGCTCGGATTGCGGATGGCGGTGTCGGCCGGCGCCAATGTCGGCGAGCGGTTGATGGCGGTAGGCTGGAATCACTATGGCCAGATCAGAGATACCGCATCATCGTGGCTGGAGCGCGTCGAGATCGACATTGGCCGGATCGACGATGCACCACGGACCTATTCGGGCGGCATGCGGCAGCGGCTGCAGATTGCGCGCAACCTGGTTACCGAACCGCGTCTGGTGTTCATGGATGAGCCGACCGGCGGGCTCGACGTGTCGGTGCAGGCGCGGCTGCTCGATTTGATGCGCAATCTGGTCAGCGAATTGAACCTTGCCGCCATCGTCGTTACCCATGACCTCGCGGTGGCGCGGCTGTTGTCGCACCGGGTCATGGTGATGAAGGGCGGCCGGGTCATCGAGACCGGGCTGACCGACCAGGTGCTCGACGACCCCCGCGAGCCCTATTCTCAGTTGCTCGTTTCCTCAATTCT
>DASYBP010000385.1:0-1622 GCA_036500715.1 Rhodopila sp. | reverse complement strand
CGGCCTCCAGCGCTCGCTCCAGCCCCGGCGGCGGAGGTACTCCCGGCGGCGGGGTGTTGCAAACAACAATGGCCGCCGCGACCGCGGCGGGATCGGGCGTACTCGGCCGAAAGATCCCCGCGAAGAGGTCTAATACGCCGGACATTAGGAGCCCAAAGGGGGAAAGCCCAAAACGGGCACTGTGGCTGGTCTCGACAAAGGTGTGCCTTGTGGCTGAGAAAATGGCGGGCTGAAATGCGGTAAGTCAGAATGGGAATAAAATCACACAATGGGACAAATGTCAAGATAATTTCGGTATCGCCCTGTCGGTCCATCCGAGTCGACCGAAACCGCGCTCAGTATTGTGGCGAAGGGGCCTCGTAGAAGGGCCGATGGCCTCGGCGTCAGCGACGCTCAATAGATCCGGAACATCCTGGTGACCGCCTCCGGGTCGCCGGTGATGGTGAGCGCCAGCGCCAGCAGTATGCGCGCCTTCTGAGGATTCAGATTATCGGCGATCAGAAACCCGGCCTGTCGCAGCTTCGAGCCGCGAAAGGTCCGGCCCGATCCGGCGCGGGTGCTCTGCACTACCACGATGCCTTGCCGCACTGCCTCGGTCAGAGCGTCGACCTCGTCGGCGGGGCAAAATCCAGGGGCAAAGCCAGCCGCGATGATGCCGCGCGCGCCAGCCGCCAGGAAGGCCCGCACCGCGGTGCCATCTCCTCCCGCGTACGAGTACGAAATATCGACCCGCGGCAGGGCTTCGAGAGCGGACACATCAAATTCGGTATCCGGCGCGTGCCGGCGGATCGGCCGGCGGTAGAATACCACCGCGTCGCCATCAGCGTGACCCAATACGCCGAAGTCTGGCGTCCGGAACGTCTGCAACCGCAGCGTGGAGGTTTTCGTCACCTCCCGAGCCGCATGGATCTCGTCGTTCAGGACCGCCAGCACGCCCATGCCGCGTGCGTCCGGACTGGCCGCGACGCGTATCGCGTTGACCAGATTCATGCCGGCATCGCTGGACAGCGCACTCGAAGGCCGCTGGGAGCCGACAACCACAACGGGAACCGAAACCTTCACGGTCAAATCAAGAAAATACGCCGTTTCCTCCAGTGTCGCCGTGCCATGGCCGATCACGATACCTGCCAGGTCAGGATGATCCCCGACCAGTTTCCCGCACAACAGGGCCAGGTCTTTCCACTCGGCGAACCCGATCAATGGACTGGGAACCGCGCGATAGGGCACCGCGAATACGTCCGCCACCAGCGCCGTTTCCGGCCAGCGTGCCAGAAGTTCATCGGCCTGCATCATCTTGCCGGTCGAGGCGTACTCCTGCAGGTCCAACGGCCCGCTTCCCAGCGAGGCGATGGTGCCGCCGGTGCCGATAAAGGCAACCTTCGGCCGACTCACGCGACCGTCTCCAGGATCGCCGGCCGGTCGGCGTGCCAATGTGTATCCACCTGGTATGCGCCGGCAACATTCAGGATGCGCGCTTCGCCGAAGGGCCGTCCCGCGATCTGCAAGCCGATCGGGCAGCCATTCGGATCGAACCCGCACGGAATGCTGATCGCCGGCAACCCGAGGTAGTTGAACGGCCTTGTATTGGCCGACACGGCCATAAACCGAACCTCCGTCCCCGG
>DASYBP010000384.1:0-3410 GCA_036500715.1 Rhodopila sp. | reverse complement strand
ACAACAACCTGGCTCTGCGTGGGTTCGTCGGGTTCCCGCTGCTGGGCGAAACCCAGACCTGGACCCGCTATCCCGGCCCGGTCCCGGATGATTGCCGGCTGGTAGCGGAACCCGCGGCCGCGGCGGAGGCGCGGCCGTCGCCGTCTGGCCCCAAGCGATCACAATAGGCTGTCGGACGAAGCTCGCCCTGAAGATGAAGCGGCCAGGCCGCGGCTTTCATTTTGACTGGCGACCGAAAAGGCATCGTTGGCGATTGTAACTTTGCCGTTTCATCACGCTGTGTTAACGTGGCCAACTCTTAGGCGGAAACTGCCCTCGGGAGCCATCACGTTTGACGAAATCAATGGCTTCGGCCGCTGGTCTGGCGGCGGCGGGCTCCGGCCCCAAGCACGATGGACCGGCGTGAGCACGTTCCTGGTCACCGGGGGGGCAGGCTTCATAGGCTCCCATTTATGCGACGCGCTGGTCGCCCGTGGCGACACCGTGCGGGTGCTCGACGACCTCTCGACCGGCCGCAGGAGCAACCTGCCAGCGTCGGCAATCCTGATCGAGGGCGACGTCGCCGACGCCGCGGCGGTCTACAAGGCGATGGACGGTGTCGACGGATGCTTCCACCTCGCCGCCATTGCCTCGGTTGAGAGAGGCATCACAGAGTGGGTCGGCGCCAACCAGGCCAACATGACCGGTACGATCACGGTTTTCGATGCGATCCGGCGACAGGGCAGCCGGATTCCGGTGGTTTATGCCTCCTCGGCCGCCGTTTATGGCGACGTCGCGGTGGTGCCGACCACCGAAGCGGAGCCTTGCAGGCCGCTGTCGGCCTACGGCGCCGACAAATATGGGTGCGAGTTGCACGCGCGGGTCGCCGCCCACGTTTACGGCATCCCCACGGTCGGGTTCCGGTTTTTCAACGTCTACGGCTCGCGGCAAGACCCCAAATCGCCCTACTCCGGCGTTATTTCCATCTTCTGTGAACGCATTGCGAGCGGCCGACCGATCGCCATCTTCGGAGACGGTCACCAGACCCGGGATTTTGTCTACATCGCCGATGTTGTCAGAGCGCTGCTGGCGGGGATGGCACTACGGCCCAGGAATTCGCCCGTGTTCAATGTTTGCGGCGGCATCCCGACGTCAATAGAAGAACTGGCCCATCTGATCGCGGACTTGGCGGGCAAGAAGCTGGCTGCCCGGAGGCATCCGCCGCGCGCGGGTGAAATTCGGCATTCACTGGGCGTGCCCAGCCTTGCGGACGCGGTCCTCGGGATCGGCGGGCGGGTGCCGTTGCGCGTGGGTCTGAGCAACGTCCTGACGTGGATGAGGGAATCGGTCGGATGGCCAAGCTGTGAAAAGTGCCCTGATAACCCTGGCGATGCCGCCGACCGGCTTGATGGTGCTGATTTTTGTCGGCCTGCTTATGCGGCGCGGGTGGCGCCGGGCGGGTCGCCGGCTGACGTGGGCTGCGTTGATCGCGCTGATCCTGTTCGGGATGCCGGTGGTCTCCGGCAGTCTGCTGCTGCTGCTCGAGTCCGGATTGCCGATGACGCCGCCGGCCGACCACCCACCGCAGGCCATCGTCGTTCTGGGGGCGGAGGTCATCCGGGCACGTGAGAACAGGCTGGGCCTCCGGCCGGGGCTGCTGACGCTGGACCGGCTGCGCACCGCGGCGGCCCTGCATCGGCGCACCGGCCTGCCAATTCTGGTCACAGGGGGTAGGACCGAGCCGAATACCAAGTCTGTCGGTTTGGTGATGGCGGAGAGTCTGAGTGACGACTTCCAGACGCCGGCCAGGTGGGTCGAAGCGAAATCCGCCGATACCTGGGAAAATGCCCGCCTGAGTGCCGACATCCTGCACGCCGAGGGGATTACCTCGGTCTATGTGGTGACCCATTCCTGGCATATGCGGCGCGCCATGCTGGCGTTCCGCGGGACCGGCCTGTGGGTCACCGCCTTTCCGACGCCGCTGAACGATCCTCTGGGTCCGGAGGCCTCTGATTTCCTGCCACGGGCGAGCGGCTGGCAAACCGGCTATTACGCGCTGCACGAATGGATCGGGTATGCGTGGTACAGCCTGCGCTGACCTGACGATCGCGACCTTCCCGACCGCGGACACGCTTCCGCCCGAGGCGGTCGCGCTGCTCAACGACAGCCCGTCGCTGTTCGACTCCATGGCGTGGTGGAAGGTGGTTCTGGGGCACGCGATGCCGGGTGGGGCGAAGGGCATTTTTGTTGCGGTCCAGTGTCGTGGCCGGATCGTCGCGGTGGTGCCGATGCGGCGAACCGGCGGCCGTTTGTCCAGCCTGACGACGCCATACACTTGTCTGTATAAGCCGATCGTTGCCGCCGGGGTAGACCGGGCGACGCGGATTGCGGCGATGGCCGAATTGGCTCGGTTCGGCCAATCGGCCGGGGTTGTTCGGCTGGATGCCTTGCCGTCGGAGTGGGATGGCTTTGGCGATCTGGCAGACGGCGCTCGTCGGGCGGGCCTGGTGCCGCTGCGGTTCGACCACTTCGGCAACTGGACCGAAGATGTGACTGACCTTGCATGGTCTGCCTATCTGCTGCGCCGACCGGGGGTATTGCGGGAGACGATCCGGCGGCGCTTGCGCCAGTCGGAGCGCCTGCTTGGCGCCTGTTTTGAGCTTCTTACCCATCCGGGCCAGATGGACCGGGCCGCGGCGGCGTTCGAATCGGTTTATCGCCGGAGTTGGAAGGATGCCGAACCGTACCCGGACTTCAACGTGGCGCTGATGCGGGCGATGGCGGCACAGGGCTGGCTGCGGCTTGGCGTCTGGTCTGTCGGCAGGGATGCCGTCGCGGTGCAGTTCTGGGCGGTCCGGGGCGGCCAGGCGATCGTGCTGAAACTCGCGCATGACGAGGCGTTCAAGGCGCAGTCGCCCGGCACGGTGCTGACCGCGCTGATGTTGCGGCATTTTTTGGATGTTGAGCACGTGGCGCGGCTGGACTTCGGCCGCGGGGACGATGCCTACAAACAGGGCTGGGCCGTCGAACGCCGACAGCGCATCGGCGTGTTGCTGGTCAATCCCTGGCGGCCGGCTGGTATCGCCGCGTTGGTGCGCCATGCTGGCGGCAGGATGCGCGCGGCGGCGAGTGTCGCGATCGGAAGTCCGTCATAATGGGGAGCAGCCGCTTTCCGGACTTTCGAATCGATCAGGTCAAGCCTACCTCCATCGGAACAGCGTGGTGGTGCGGCTAGCCCCAGCCGAAACCGACGGGGATTTCCTTTCCGCTCTCCGCGCTCGCGGGAGCCGGCGGCGACTGCTCTGCGCCTGCCATCTGGGCGTGATCGGTTGGGACGGCAACGGGGCCAGGCGAGGCGGCATGCGCCGTGGCAAGAACGCCAGCAAGAACAACAGCAGTCAGTGTGAAGCGGAGCATGGCAATTCTCCCGT
>DASYBP010000383.1:0-2051 GCA_036500715.1 Rhodopila sp. | reverse complement strand
GCCAATTTGAACGTAATCGCCCGGATTGACATTGCGGCGCGTAACGACGCCGTCAATCTCTGCAATGATGTCACAATAACGAAGATCCAGTTCGGCCTGAGCGAGATCGCGTTTGGCAACTTCGAGCTTGGCCTCGGCTTGTTTGACGCCCGGAGCCTCCATTGCGAGCTTGGCGAAGACGCGGTCGACATCGCCCTTTTTCTCGAACTCCTCGACCATCTGCTTTGGGCTCTGGTCGAAGGAGTGGGCCACGCCGAGCTGAGCTGCGCTCTCAATCAGGTCTGCTTGCGCCTGGAGCACGGAGGAAAAGGTCTGATCGAGATCGGGCGGCACTTGGCCTAAATCGCCGCCCTGTTTGGGTTCCGGTGGCAATCCCAACGACGCGCGAACTTGGTGGACGGCAGCCAGTGCCTGGGTAGCCTGTGCGCTGGCAGTCGAAAATTCCTCCTGACGCTGGTCGTATTGCTGACGGCTCTCAGCCGGAGTTCCGAGCAGTTGCTTTGCCCGATCGAAGTTAACTTGGGCCAGCGCCAACGTCGCTTTGGCCTTATCGAGAGCAGCAACCCGATCGTGCAAAAGAGCGATTTGGTTTTCGAGATCCTCCACGGCACTCTGTAGTTTCCAGCGCCGGCTCATGGCCTGTGCTTCGTTACCGCGCGCGGAGGCGATGGCCGCCTGCAAATCCGTGTTCGCAGTATCGACCGCCGCTTTTTTCTGCGAGACGGCGATTTCAAAGGGTTCCTTGTCGATTTGAGCGAGAAGGTCGCCTTTGTGCACGTGGTTGTTGTCATCGACCAGAACCCGCGAAATCTGGCCGCCTATGCGGGGCGCGACGAACGTTACGTGCCCGTTGACGTAGGCATCGTCCGTCGAAACGGTGGTGAAAGCGAGCCGGATCCAGGGAATGCCCAACACGCAAACGGCGACCAGAACTACGGCCGCTAGCACCCCGATCAGAAGCCTGCGCCTCCGCGTCGACTGACGACCCGATGGTGAGGTTATCGGCGAAGATTTGGTATCGTGCTCAACCAAAACGGCTTCACCGGCCGAGCGCGCGTCTATCCGACTTGACTCGTCCCTATTCGTACCCCGTTTCTCGGTTATCTCACCGGGCATGGTATGTTCCCTCACCATGCTGCCGAACGATCTATCGACAGGCATATCGAAGCCGGACCGTCGGCGGATTTCCACGTCCTGAGATAGCCGGTCACAACGGTCAAGAACGAAGCCGCCGAGACCGGTGCCGGCACGGGCCACGGCATCTATTCCCGTTCTTCTTCCCGCTCCGTCCAACCCTGTTCCTGACGGCCGCCGACATCGGGCTCCAGTCCTCCGATTCTGGTCAGGTCCAAAACCGGCGTGCCGTCCTCCGCCGTCGTCAGGGCATCCGTATAGCGCATGCCGAAGCGTATGTCCTCCGCCGCATGGTTGCGGATGCGTGCACCGTTGCCGCGAGCGTCGGGTCGCGCGCCTCGAGTGTCGCGAACACTTGCGCGTTCGTCTCTTCACACGGAACCAGGCCCACTTCAGCCGAGAGCTGAGGCGCCCAACGTTCTCGATCTGGTCCTACTTATCGTGCTATCCTGCCCGTTTTATGGCGTTTATGGCGTCACCCCGCATAGGCGCTGGATCAATCAAAGATCGATGACGATGTCGCCCCGAGGTCGGCAGCAGCAGATCAGCGCATTGCCGTCGGCCGGCGGCTCCACGGGCTCTGGCTGGTAGCCGACAGCGCCGTTAATGAGCCCAGTCTCGCAAGTGTGACAGACCCCGGTGCGGCATGCCCACCGCACGGGCACATCGCATGCCTCGGCAAGTTCGAGGAGGCTCTGGAAGGCCGGGGCCCAGCGGACGTTTAGATTGCTCCGCGCAAAGGACACCAATGGGCCCACGCCGGCAGACCCGGCGGGCTGGTGCGGTGGCCGAAGGGGTGCCGCCGCGATGCCCGGTGTCCTCGGCGGAGTTGAGCCGAAAATCTCGGTGTGGATGCGGTTGGCAGCGACACCCCAAGTCCCAAGCTCGACGGCAAGGTCGTTCATGAAGGCCGACGG
>DASYBP010000382.1:0-2263 GCA_036500715.1 Rhodopila sp. | reverse complement strand
TTCTCGCCGGACGAAAAGAAGCTCTACATCATCGACAGCGGTATTACCCATGGTGGCAAGGCCAATATTCGGGTGTTCGATGTCGATGTCGGCAGCGGCAAGCTCAGTAACGACAAAGTCTTCGCGGAGGACTTCGCCCCGGGGCTGACCGACGGCATGCGTCTCGATGTCGAGGGCAACGTCTGGACCAGCATGGGTTGGGCCGACCCGAAGGAGGATGGGGTGAGGTGCTATGCGTCGAACGGTGATCTGATCGGCAAGATTCACCTTCCCGAGACCTGCGCCAACCTGTGTTTCGGCGGGCTGTTGAAAAACCGCCTGTATATATGCGCCAGCACCTCGGTCTACGCCTTATATGTCAACACGCAGGGTGCGGCGGTCCCGTAACATGCTACTTTGTCCTCGGCGGCGTCGAGCGACCGCAGGCTTGCTTGGCGGCGTTTGCGGGCGTGGTTAGGCTCGGGATGCAAGCCTTCCGCCGCCGCATCGAGGAAACGACATGACCGAACGCCCAACCCTGGTGACGTCGGCGACCATTGCGCCGGGGACCAGGGAGGATACTCTGCTCAGCGACATTCGCGTGCCGCTGCCGCTCTCCGCGATCGAGCGCTTGCCGCTGGGTCCGCTGCCCGGCTCGCGATACCCGGACCGGCACGTCGAAGCACTTGACGAGCGGTTCAAGGGCAGCGTTGGACCCGGGGCGGTCGAGCGGGTTGCCAGCGGGCTTCGCTGGGCTGAGGGTCCCGCCTATTTCCGCGCCGGCCGCTACCTGATCTTCAGCGACATTCCCAACAACCGGCAAATGCGACTGCTGGAGGATGACTATCACCTCAGCGTCTTCCGCGCGCCATCGCATAACGCGAACGGCAATACGGTCGACCGGCAGGGGCGGCTGATCAGTTGTCAGCACGCCAGGCGACGGGTGGTCCGCACGGAACTGGACGGCAGGATCACGATCGTAGCCGACAGCTACAACGGCAAGAAGCTCAATTCGCCGAACGACGTGGTGACGGCCTCTAACGACTCGATCTGGTTCACCGACCCCTCCTATGGCATCGGCGGCAACTACGAAGGCCTGCAGGCCACCCAGGAACAGCCAACGCGGAATGTCTATCGCGTCGATCCGCGCGACGGCGAGGTGAAGATCGTGGTCGATGACTTCAGCCAGCCGAACGGGCTTGCCTTCGCGGCCGACGAAAGGCGGCTGTATGTGGTGGACAGCGGCATCTCGCATGGCGGACCCTCGCACATCCGCGTATTCGACGTGGATATTGGGTCCGGCCGGGTATCCAACGGCAAGGTCTTCGCCGAGGACTTTGCGCCCGGGTTCACCGACGGGATTCGCGTCGATGTCGACGGCAATGTCTGGACGAGCATGGGGTGGGCGGACCCGCAGGAGGACGGCGTGCGTTGCTACGCGCCAGACGGCGACTTGATCGGCAAAATCCACCTGCCGGAGACCTGCGCCAACCTGACCTTCGGCGGCTTGCTGCGTAACCGGCTCTATATGTGCGCCAGCGCCTCGATCTATGCCGTCTACGTCAACACGCAGGGGGCGGCCGGTCCCTGAGAGCGGCCTGAATTTCTGACCTGACGCGAACGATACGAGGGCATCCGCAATGACCACCCCCCTGGCGGGTATCACCGTGCTGGATTTTGGCCAGATCTACCAGGGTCCTTACGCAACCCTGCTGATGGCGAAGGCCGGCGCCGACGTGATCAAGATAGAACCCCCGGGCGGCGAACCGCTGCGCCGCCGCGCACTCGCGGGCGGTGGGGACACGACACTGCCGATGGCGATGCTGAACGCCAACAAGCGTGCGGTCACGTTGAACCTGAAGGCCGAGGCCGGGAAAGACCTGCTGAAGCGGCTGGCCGCTCGCGCTGACGTGCTGGTCGAGAATTTTTCCCCCGGGACGATGGACGGCCTTGGCGTCGGCTATGACGTGCTGAAGGATATCAACCCCAGGCTGGTCTACGCCACCGGCACCGGTTTCGGCATCACGGGCCCGGACCGCGACAACCTGGCAATGGATTTCACCATCCAGGCGGCCTCGGGCATCATGAGTGTCACCGGCGACCCGAACGGACCGCCGATGAAGGCTGGCCCAACCCTGGTCGATTTCATGGGCGGCATTCATCTGTATGCGGCGGTGATGACCGCGCTGTTGCAGCGGACGGTGACCGGGCAGGGGCAACTGGTGGAGGTGGCGATGCAGGAGGCGGTGTATCCGACGCTTGCCTCCAGCTATGAGTACCACCT
>DASYBP010000381.1:0-1560 GCA_036500715.1 Rhodopila sp. | reverse complement strand
TGCCGAAGATCGCCAGCCCGCCGCCGAGCGGGCAGGCAAACCGGCAGTAGAAGCGCTCGACGAAGAGGGTTGCCGCGATCAGTGCCAGCGCGTAGGCGACCATCGGCCATTCGGTCATGAAACGCAGGATGATGGCCGCCTTGAATGGCTCGATCTCGGTCCCCGCCATCGCCAGATCCCAGGAGAAGAACGAAACCGCGACCAGCCCGACGAACAGGACATATTTCCCCACGACCAGGCGGGAATGCAGTGCGATGGGAATCTTGACTTGCGGGATGCGCAGGCCGCGGGCGGCCTTGTTGGTCAGTTCCTGGAGCGCGCCGAACGGGCACAGCCAGCCGCAGAAGGCGGCGCGTCCCCACAGGAACAGGCTGCCGATGGTGAACCCCAGGAGGATTGCGATCAGCGGGTCAGCGAGCAAGTAGTCCCAGCGGAAGTCGGTCACCAGCGAGTGAATCCAGGTGATCACTGAGACGACTGTCAATTGCGCCCCGGCGTACCAACCCAGCCAGATCAGGGTCCAGCTGAGAAACCCGGTTCTGATCCAGCGGTGCAGCCTTGGCCTGCGGCTGATCGGGGCCTGCAGGAAGAGGATTGCCGTGAGCGTCGCCAGGGCAGTGCCGAGGATGGCGATTTCCCCGGAGCGCCCTCGCCAGATCGCTGGCCACGCCAGACGCTCGTTGTCGTTCGTGGCAGTTTCTTTCGCCGGCTTGGCGAGATAGCGGTCGGGCAGTCGGTATGGCAGCGCGAAGTCCGCGAAAACGGGCTTGCCGTCTGCGGTTTCGCCAGGGACGAGCAGCCGGAGTTGCCATCCTCGCGCAGGGTCGAGGCCGCCTTCGGTTGGAACGAAGGCCAAGGCCCGTTCGGTCAAGGGCGGGGCGCCGTCCGCATGCAGGAACGGAAGGGCATCGACCCGCCTGGCCAACAAGCGGATGGTCTGTTCGCCCTGCACGATCTCGATTGGGGCGATCACATCCTGGGTCTGCCACCCGGCGCCCAGGACGGAAAAGCGGCCGTTCGCGGCGATCAGTACCATCTGGTCGTCGACGCCCCGTCCACTGCCGTACATGTATTTGGCGTACCAATTCGATTCCAAGATATTGATGCCGATATCGGCCGGGGTTAGCAGGGCGACATAGAGATCGAGAAATGGGTCGCCGGGGCCGGCATTGTGGTCTGCGTCAGTGATCCGCGTGCCGCCTCGCTCGCGCAGCTTTTGCAGCACGTCCTGATAGGCAAGGTGGAGATGCGCGACCGCACCGGCGGCTTCCAGCGCACGCCAATCGGCGGGGGTGAAGCGATCCACGTCGACCTGTCCGGAGCGCCGGCTCGCCGCCGGCATGATGCCGCGGCTGCGGGCGACCATCCGCGCGCCGCGAACCACCCCGTCGCTCATCATGATCGAACTGGTGGTGGCATGGGCGATCGCGTCGACCTGCCCGGCGGGTCGGTCCGTCGCCGACGGTTGCGCGAGGTCGGGCAAAGCGTTTGGCTGCCGCACGAAAGCGACCGGGTTGTTGAGGTCGTAGCCGGTGAACTGGTCAGGGAAACGCAGAAAGT
>DASYBP010000380.1:0-4323 GCA_036500715.1 Rhodopila sp. | reverse complement strand
TGCCGCAAATGCTGATCACCCCGATCGAGGGTTTCATGCAGCGCGGCGTGTTGCTGGTCGGCGCCTACATGACACTGGTCGATCCCGGAACAGTCGCGGTCGGCGGCCTGGTCGCCTTCATGATGCTGAGCGCCCGTGTCGCCCAGCCACTGGCGAGCCTGGCGAAGCTGATGGAAGACATCGGCGAGGTGCGCACCGCGACCAATCTGGCGGCCTCGGTGTTGAACCAGCGTCCCGAATCAGCCGATCCGGCCGCTGGGCTGCGCCCCCGGCTGCAAGGTTCCCTCGCCTTCAACAAAGTGCTCTACACTTACCCAGGTGCGATGAATCCGGCACTCGACGGGATCAGCTTCGGCGTCGGCCCCGGAACGGTCCTGGGCGTCGTCGGCCGCAGCGGATCGGGCAAGTCGACGATCACCCGTCTGCTGCAGGGCATCACGCGCGACTACAACGGCCTGGTCAGCATCGACGGCATCGACCTGCGCGATATCAATCTGGCGCATCTGCGACGCAACCTTGGCGTCGTGCTGCAGGAAAACTTCCTGTTCCGGGGCACGATTGCCGAAAACATCCTGGCCGGGCGGCCTGGCCTGACCTTGTCTGATGCGGCTCATGCCGCGAGGCTGGCCGGTGCCGCGGAGTTCATCGAGCGTTTGCCCAACGGCTACGAAACGCTGATCGAGGAGGGATCACCCAACCTGTCCGGCGGCCAGCGTCAGCGGCTGGCGATTGCCCGCGCCCTGGTGCACGACCCGCGTATCCTGATCCTGGATGAAGCCACCAGCGCGCTCGATCCCGAAAGCGAGGCGCTGGTCAACGCCAACCTCGCGCACATGGCCCGTGGCCGGACCATGGTTATCGTGTCGCACCGGTTGTCCTCCCTGACCGACTGCGACGCCATCCTGGTGATGGATCAGGGACGTGTGCTGGACCTCGGGCCGCACAGCGAGCTGATCAAACGCTGCCCGACCTACCAGGCGCTGTGGCACCAGCAGAACCGCCACATGATCCCGGCCCAATAACAGAACAAGTAAATTCATAAAACAAGGAACCATCGTCATGTCCCTCACAACTGAAAATACCCGGGCCTTGCTTGAATTCCAGTCACCGACCGCCGCTGTGATCGCCGACCGAATTCCACTCAGCGGCCGCCTGACAATCTGGGTGATCGCCACGGCGATCCTGTCCTCGGTGAGCGTGATGGGGTTCTATTCGGTGGATCGCGTGGTGCCAGTCCCCGGCAAGGTCGTCGCGAAGACCCCCAACATCGTGGTCCAGCCGCTGGAAACGGCGATCGTCCGTCGGATCGAGGTGCGCGAAGGCCAGATCGTCCACGCCGGCGATAAGCTGGCCATGCTGGACCCCACCTTCGCGGCCGCCGATGCCGGTTCGGTAGACGAGCAGGTGACCAGCCTGCAAGCCGAGGTCGACCGGCTGGAAGCCGAATCCGAAGGTCGGTCCTATCTGGGGAACGGCAGTGCCGCGAGCCAGTTGCAAGCCATGATCTTTGCCCAGAAGCACGCCGAAATGGAGGCAAAGCTTGAAAGTTTTCGGCAGCGAATCGACGGCGCGCGGGCCAAGGTGGCTCAGACGGTGAGCGACATCGCGGCCTATGCGGAGGAATTTAAGACCGCCCAGACCAAGGAGGCGATGCGCCGGCAACTCGAGCAACTGCAGATCGGCAGCAAACTGAACACGCTGGATGCCGGCGCGCAACGGGCCGAGGTCAACCGTTCCCTGCAGGCCGCCGTCGCCAGCAACGCCGCGGCGAAAAGCGAACTGGATGGGCTGACCGCGGAGCGCGATGCTTACATCCAGCAGATCAAGGGCGAGACCGCCCAGCAGCTTACCGCGCAGGGACGCAAGCTGTCAGACGCGCTGGAGCAGCAGAACAAGGCACGGCTGCGGCGCAACCTGGTCGATCTGCGGGCGGATCGTGACGCCATTGTTCTGAACGTGGCAAAGGTCTCAGTGGGTTCGGTCGTTCAGTCCGGCGACGAACTGATCACGCTTGTTCCGACGGATGCACCGCTGGAGATCGAGGCCAGTATTCCCGCGCGCGACGCCGGGTTCGTGCAGCCGCGCAACACCGCGGTGATCAAGTTCGACACCTTCCCCTATACGACTTACGGCTTCGCTTCCGGGAAGCTGCAGATGGTCAGTGCGGACAGCTTCACCACGTCGCAGAGCGGCCGTGATCGCCCGAGCCGGCCGAACACGACCCAGTCGGAGGCCAACAGCGCTGCGACCTACTTCCGAGGGACCGTGTCGATGGATGAGATGAAGCTGCACAATCTGCCTGCTGGGTTTCGGATGACACCTGGCATGCCGGTGACGGTGGACATCAAGGTCGGCAAACGTACTGTCATGGCCTACATGCTGTCGCGTATCGTGCCGACCCTGACGGAAGGATTGCGCGAACCTTGATCGACTGCGGGCGGGTGAGAACCCCGCCGCTTTATCCCAACCTGCTGATCAGCACTTGCTCGGCCCAGGCGTTATCGTGAGACCGCCCTCATGTCCAGACTTCACATCCGCGACCTCGTTTCTTTGCCGAGGTTCGCGGACGGGCTGAAAGTCCGTGCCACGCGCTCAAAAGTCCGCGCCGAAACTCAGTTCGCTGTTCGTGAGTGCGTTCAGAAGTGCCTCGTAACGTAGGTAGGCGCGTTCAGAGTAGTGCTGTGCACCCCGCCAGCGAGGTGCGATCGGCCCACGCAGCTCATTTCGCAGAATGTAGTCAGCAGCGCGTCGCGTATCGCCGGCACCCGCGCGTCACCGGCAGTGTTGTCGCGTTCCAGTCGTCCTCGCTCGGTCGAATAGTCATAGAATTCCTGCTCGATATTCTCGGGATTGCCTGCGTCGTCCCTCGGATCCAGTGAGCATAGAGGCCGAACTTGTTCTGCGCTGTTCGGACTCCGACGATGTGGCTCGGGCAGTCGTTGAAATTGTAGATCTTCGGCACCTGCTCTTCATCGACCAGAAGGACGTATGGACGCCCGGACGCTCGGGCGAAGCGAAGCATCGGGATCATGTCGTGCCGCTGGGAGTAAGGCTCGACCAGGTCGCCGCGGATCCATTCACGGGTGCCGTGATGGCCCAGGCTGACCAGCAACCCCAACATGTCGACTGATGAGGTCAATCCCTCGCGCACAATATCGGTGTCGCTGGTGAACCGCCCAGTCCCGTCGACAACGATCAGTGGCACATGGTAGGCTTCATTGTGCATACTTCCGACTTTGCCAAATACGAACCCGTGCGCCCCGGTATAGTCGCCGTGATCGGAGCGGAAGACGATCACGGTCTTGGCAGCGATGTCAGCAGGTAAGGTATCGACGACGCGGCCGATATGCTGGTCCACCATGGTCATTGTTTGCGTGTACAAATCAAGGCTTCGCTGCCAGTAGCTGAACGGCGCGGTCGCAATTCCGAGTGTGGTCGAGGTCGGGTAAGCCGCAATTGATATGCTGTTGTCGACGCGATCGTCCGCCACAGCGCCCCATACTGCGCCCTGGAAAACACGAGCAAAGGTCTGGGTCGATGGCTTGTTCGCCTTCAGCTCCGCGCCCCGCTCCCAGTTCGGCGGCACCTCGGGATAGCCGTAGGAAGGCGGCGATTTGAGTGGGTTCTCCTCCCACCGGACCACCGGCGGATAATAGACGCCATCCCAATACGAATAATTCGTGAAGGGGGCCAGCGTCTGATCCGTGAACGCGGCGTTGTAACGTTCGAACTCCGTGCCGGCCCAGAAGAACTCATGATCATGGGGGTTGACGAAAGAAACAGTCAGACACCACGGCTGCTCGGCGCGGCTGCGGATACTCAACCAGTCGACCGCCTGGTCGGCGATGTCGGCGTCATTGAGAAAGCCGTTGCCATGATCGCCAACCGCGCCCTGCAGGTTGGCCCCGGTGGGATCATAGGTAAGCCCCTCAAAGCCATAGTCATCCAGGCGGTTCTCTTCAGGCTCAACTCTGGCGAGATCGATAGGTTGGTAAATGGCGCTGCCTTGATCGTTTGCGTCAGCCAACTTTGCCGGCTGTACAACCCGGTTATCAGAACACCGCGCGCGGGCGTGCATGCGGTGGCGGCGGTAAAATGGTTCGCGAACTTTACGCCGCGCTGCCAGAGCGCAAAGAACATTCGGCATGTATACCCCGTTCACGCCAGAACCCGAAAATCCTGGGGCGAGATGATGCGAAAATTATCCGTTACTTGATCACAATAGGTGTGCCATTTTCTGGGCACCTCCTCACGCAGGAACGTGAGGACCGCCGCTCTGAAATCGGCGAACATCGCATGACATCGATTGTGCGTAATATGCTT
>DASYBP010000379.1:0-3196 GCA_036500715.1 Rhodopila sp. | reverse complement strand
CTTGCGGCGATCGTCAGAAACTTCCACGCCGCACGGGTCCTGGTGATCGGCGATGTGATCCTTGACCGCTATGTCTCGGGCGCCGTTCACCGCCTTTCGCCGGAAGCGCCAATCCCCGTGCTGCGCCCCGCCGGGAATCACTGCACTCTTGGCGGGGCCGCGAACGTTGCGCTGAACATCGCCACCCTGGGCGGCCACGCCATTCTGGTCGGCGTCACCGGAGAGGATCCCGCCGGCGAGGAGATCGGCCGAATGGTCGACGCGACTCCAGGCATCGCGTCCGCCCTGGTTCGGATTCCCGGACGCCCGACGACGTCGAAGACCCGCTTCATGACGGGATCGCATCAGCTTCTTCGTCTGGACGAGGAAGTTACCGATCCGCTTGATCCAAAGGCCGTGGCCGCAGTGATGACGGCGATCGTGGCCAAATTTGATGACGCCGACGTGATCGTCCTGTCGGACTACGCCAAGGGCGTGCTGTGTGACGGTGTGCTGGACGCAATCCTGGCGCGTGCCCAAGGGCGGCTGCTGATCGCTGATCCCAAACGACCGGATTTTGCCGCTTATCGCGGCGCCACGGTGCTGACGCCAAACGAGCATGAGGTTCGCGTCGCCACGCGAATCGACGCGGACCAGGATTCCGGGGCAGATCGGGCCGGACGCCTAGCGCTGGAGGCGACCGGCGGCGAGGCGGTGCTGATTACCCGCTCGGCCAAAGGCCTGACCCTGGTCTGCCGCGACGTCAGCGCACTTCACCTTCCCACCAGGGCAAGAGAGGTTGCCGACGTCTCGGGCGCCGGCGACACCATGGTCGCGGCGCTGGCGGTCGCGCTGGGGGCCGGCGCGCCGCTGCCGGAAGCTGCCATGCTGGCAAACGCCACCGCGGGGATCTCGGTCGGCAAGCAAGGAACCGCCACGGTGTCCCGCCAAGAATTGCTCAACGCGCTGCATCTCGACGATCTGGTCGCCACCGATCGCAAGGTCGCCAGCCTGGACGAAGCCGTCGAGAAGGTTGGCGACTGGCGCCGACATGGCCTGCGGGTGGGCTTCGCCAATGGCTGCTTCGACCTGATCCACCCAGGCCACGTCCAGTTGCTCAGCGAGGCACGCGCCGCCTGCGACCGCCTGATCGTGGCGCTGAACACCGACGCGTCGGTCAAGCGCCTCAAGGGCCCCACCCGGCCGTTGCAGAACGAAATGGCTCGCGCCACCGTCATGGCCTCGATGTCCGCCGTTGACCTGGTCACGCTGTTCGATGAAGACACGCCGCTCGAGATGATCAATGCGCTACGGCCGGACGTGCTGGTCAAAGGGTCAGATTACACTGTCGCGCAGGTCGTTGGCGGCGACCTGGTGCGCGGCTGGGGCGGCCGGGTGGTCCTGGTTACGTTGCGCGAGGGCCACAGCACCACCCGCACGATCCGCCGCATGACCGAACCAGCGCCCCTCGGGTGATCGGTTCCGAGGAGCGCCACGGGATTGGGGCATGCCCCCGCGAAGGCGGGGGGGAGTGCCCCCCTTCTACCCCAGCGCCTGATCCAGATCCGCGATCAGGTCAGCGGCTGTCTCCAGCCCGACCGACAGCCGAATGACATCCGGCCCCGCTCCGGCCGCCAGCCGCTGTTCGTCAGTCAGTTGCCGGTGCGTGGTCGAAGCCGGATGCAGGATCAGGCTGCGCGTGTCACCAATATTCGCGAGGTGGGAGAACAGCCGGACGCTCTCCACGAGCTTGATCCCGGCCTGGTAACCGCCTTTTACGCCGAAGGTGAAAACCGACCCGGCGCCGGCCGGCATGTATTTCCGCGCCAGCGTCCGAAAGGGACTGCCCTCTAGCCCGGCGTAGGAAACCCAGGCCACCCGCGGATCGCCGTCGAGAAACGCCGCAACTGCCTGCGCATTGGCGCAATGGCGTTCCATCCGCACATGCAGCGTCTCGACGCCGGTAATCGTCAGGAACGCGTTCATCGGCGCCATGGTCGGCCCATAGTCGCGCAGCGCCACCGCCCGCGCCTTGGTGGTGAACGCAAAATCGCCGAAATTCTCGTAGAACCGCAGCCCATGATAAGCTGGCTCCGGCTCCGTCATCGATGGGAATTTTCCTCCATTCCCCCAGTCGAATTTTCCGGACTCCACCACAATTCCGCCCATCGAATTGCCGTGGCCGCCAAGGAACTTCGTCGTCGAGTGTGTGACGAGGTCCGCGCCCCACTCGAACGGCCGGCACAGATAGGGTGTCGCCAGCGTGTTGTCGACGATCAGCGGCAGCCCCACGGAGTGAGCAACCTCGGCGACCGCCGCCAGATCGACGATCACCCCCCCAGGGTTAGCGAGGTTCTCGACAAAGATCGCCTTGCATTTTGGCGTCAGCGCCCGCCGGAAATTCTCTGGATCCGCGGGATCGACGAAATGACAGGTCCAGCCGAGTTTTCTGAACGACAGCCCGAACTGGGTCAGCGACCCACCGTAAAGATTTCGAGATGCCAGGAACTCGTCCCCCGGCTCCAACAGCGTGGCAAATACCAGGAACTGCGCCGCATGGCCCGACGCCGCGGCGACCGCCGCGCGGCCGCCTTCCAGACTCGCCACCCGCTCCTCCAGCACTGACACCGTCGGATTTGTCAGGCGCGAGTAGATGTAGCCGAAATTGTGCAGATTGAACAAAGACGCCGCATGATCGACGTCGTCAAAGACATAGGCCGTGGTCTGATAGATCGGCGTCGACCGCGCCCCCGTCGTCGGGTCGGGCGCCGCCCCGGCGTGCACCGCCCGAGTCTCGAACCCGTATTCCACATTCGCCGCCGGCAACGGCCGAGGCTTGTTCTGCCGGTCGGTCGGCGCCTGTGCTGGCTTGTTGCGGATGATACCGGAGTTCACCCCGCTCCACGACAACTCCCCACCGAGCCGCCCGAATTCGATCTTTGGGCAGCGATTCATGATCACGTCCAACCCTGCCGCCTCGCCCTTCGCGGCCGCCTCGTCATTGCGGATGCCCAGTTGCATCCACACCACCTTGGCGCCGATCGCGATGGCGTCATCAACGATGGGGCCAACCGAGTCGGAGGCGCGAAATACGTCTACCATGTCGATCGTGTCGGGGATGTCGCGCAGCCCCCCATAGATCCGCTCGCCCAGCAGGGTCTGCCCGGCGATTCCGGGGTTTACCGGAATAACGCGGTATCCCTTGCCCTGCAGATAC
>DASYBP010000378.1:0-3134 GCA_036500715.1 Rhodopila sp. | reverse complement strand
ATCCTTACCTGACGCGGATCGCGCAGGGCACCGTCTGCAAGATCCTCGACCGACACGAAGTGCAGCCACACAAGGTCCGCTACTATACCCCGACTGTCATGTCCGTTTTCAAGGGTTACGGACACAAAATTCCACCCGGTTTTGCTTTCCGATTGCTGGATTAGATACAGGCATGCACGGTGGAGGGCGGACGCTGAGCGACGGTTGATCATGCTGTGATGCGCGGGTTGGTTACCGCAAGACCATGGTGCGTCGCGGGCCTGCCTCTTTCTCTTCTCGGAAGTCGAGTTCCAGTCGGGGTATCGAGGATTGCCCTGACCGGTCCGGCCCTCCGCCGTGCATGCCGGATGATGCCCGGGCTGTTTGGTCAGCAGGAGGAACGATGATGCGTTATCATCTCCTCGTCCCCTTCTGCTCGGCGTGATCGCGCCCTCCGCTGGCATCCCAACCACTCGAGGTGGACCGATCGGAACCTTTAGCAGCTTCGACCATGCCAGGTCGGGCTATCTTGTGACGCCGCTCTGAATCGTTACGTGACGAAATGGCGATCGTATCGCGGTTCGCCGGGCCGACCTCTTCCAGGGCTGGCGCGACGGCAGGAGTCTCGACGGGGGAATCCGACGTGATGCAGGCAATGGCCCAGACGAATCCCGCCAGCTCACGCGCGATCGCGGTGACCACGACCTGGTTCAACTTGCCCCTCGTCACCATGTGACGATAGCGCTGACACAGCCGGGTTTGCGCTTTCCAAGCGATCTCGCGCACTGCGTCGGGCACTGCATCGATGATGGTCAGCTTGTGGCGAGCGATGCGGGCCGGGAAGCGATAGCTGTGTGCGGCTTCGATCAGCAGGGTACGGGCGTGAACGTTGCCGGCTTTGGTGATGGCGCCGATGCCGCGCTTCGGGCCGGACGAATGTTCGGACGGCACCAAGCCGAGATAGGCCATGAAGTCGGACGCTGACGCAAAGCGCGAGGGATCGCCAATGGTTGCGGCCAGCCCGGCACTGGCGATCGTGTCCAGGCCGCGCAGCGCCGACAGGTTCTGCACCAGCGGGAACAGCGACCAGGTCGGGATCTGCGCACGGAGATAGCCGTCGATACGATCCCGCCGCTGTTCACCCAAACGCACAGCCTCGATACTCTCTTCCAGCACGATCTGCTGTGCGGGCTGAGCGAAGCACTGGTCGGCTAGCCACCCCCGATGCGCCTTCGTCCAAGCTGTCCGGCCGCCATAGACCCGCTCGTGACGAAGCAGAAATGCACTCAATTGCTGGCGCGCCACACGCACCGCTCGCACTGCCGCCAGACGGGTGCGGATCAGATCACGCATCGCCTCGTGTGCCGCATCCGGCACCCAAACCGCGGTCAGCAGCCCACCCCGTTGCAAGACCGCCAGGCTGGCAGCGTCACGCTTGTCGTTCTTCTGCCGGTCGCCCGCTTTACGGGGAATCATCGAGGGTGCGACGACCATGCAGTCCTCGCCCATCTTGGTGAGGGTGCGGTGAATACCGTAGCCGCAGGGCCCCGCCTCGTAGCAGAACGCCAAAGGCCCGCTGCCGGCTTGGCGCAGACGCTTGACCAGCTTTTCCAGCGCTGCGGCGGTGTTGGGGAATGTGCCATACGGCGTGGCCTTCCCAACGTCACCGGTCGCGGTGGCCGCGACGACGATCGTATCCTTGTGCACATCCATGCCGATAAATCGTGTAGGCTGTTCCATGACCCGTCTCCTGTGTATGAGGCTCCACGCCAGCCCATCCGGCGCGACCCTCGATCATTGCACATGACGAGACGGGTCACCCCTTCAGGGTGGCCTCAGGGGTCATCAGGCGGAAGGGAGCTCAGGCCGATGAGCAATCGCCGCCTGGTTGGTTCCAAGGGCGAGCGAGCACGCGAGTGAGGGTGTGCCCTTGGCGGGTCCAGGGCAGACCCTCACTCGCGTGCTCGCTCGCCCTGGCCTTGCTTCCTTCCCTGGTTCCCCCGGGCCTGGAAACGGACATGAGGTCTCTGCGGGAACCCGAAAAAGCCTCTTGCGAATCAGTTTCGCGGCGATTCTGCTCATTGCATGATCCGCGCCGGCTTCCTCGACCCCGAATCGCGTAAGGACCTGACCGAGCTGGCGCGGGACGGATCGACCGCGCATCGGCTGGGGCGGCGCGCCAACGCGCTGGTGTTGCTGGACCAGGGCATGAGCTGCGGCGAGGTCGCGAAAGTCCTGCTGCTGGACGATGACACCGTGCGTACCTGGCATCGGCTGTACGAGGCAGAAGGCATCGACGGCCTGGCGGGCTTCGGCTACGAGGGCAGCACGTGCCGTTTGAGCGAGGCGCAGCAGGACAAGCTGAAGGCCTGGGTCGCTGAGACGCTGCCGCGGACAACCCGTGAGGTCGGCGCCTGGATCGAGACCGAATGCGCCATCTCCTATGAGAGCCGGTCCGGCCTGATCGCCCTGTTGCATCGACTGGACATGGAGCATCGCAAGCCGCAGGCGGTGTCGTCCAAGCTGGACCCCGACAAGCAGGCCGCGTTCATCAAGCAGTATGATAACCTGCTGAATCATATGGGCGATGACGAAGCGGTGCTGTTCGCCGATGCGGTCCATCCGACGCATGCGGTGCGGCCTGTAGGGTGTTGGGGGCCGAAAGACCAGCCGGTGGCGATCGAACAGACCAGCGGCCGCCAGCGCCTGAACATTCACGGCGCGATTGATCTCGAGACCGGCCAAACCCGGATGATCGAGGCAGCGACAGTGAATGCGATCAGCACGATCATGCTGCTGATCGCGATCGAGACGATGTATCCAGGCAAGCGGTTGATCCATCTGTTTGTGGACAATGCCCGCTACCATCACGCCAAACTGGTGCAGGCTTGGCTGGCGATGCCGGGGCGGCGCATCAAGCTGCATTTCATCCCCGCCTATTGCCCGCATCTCGATCCGATCGAGCGGCTTTGGGGCCTGATGCACAAGCATGTCACCCACAATCGATGTCACCGGACATTCGCCGATTTCAAAGCGGCGATCCTCACCTTTCTGCGTGAGGAGGTGCCCAGAAAATGGGACATCTATTGTGATCAGGTAACGGACAACTTCCGTATCATTTCACCCAAGGATTTTCGGGTTCTGACCTGAGCGGG
>DASYBP010000377.1:0-4275 GCA_036500715.1 Rhodopila sp. | reverse complement strand
TCATCGCTCGGATCATTCTTTCAAAGATCAAGTGCTGATCTTGCCACATTTCATCGGTCATGCCGTCGCGCTGCTTCAGATCGCCACCGGCACAAAAAGCTTTGCCACCCGAACCGGTGACGACAATGCATCGCTGCTTGTTTGGCGAAGCACAGAACCCGTCGAACACTTCCAGCAGATCCAATCCCATCTGCGTGTTCATTGCATTTGCGACCTCGGGCCGATTCAGCGTTACCAAAACCGTGTGTTCCTGTGGATTCTCCACCAGAATCGTTTTCATTCCACCACCGCCTGCATCACCAAACGCATAAACGTATCGATCGCGGTCGGATCGGTCCAGCGCAGCACCGCGACCAGTTCCTGCCGAGGCGCAATCCAGGTCAGATTGCCGCCGGCGCCGAACGCGAAGAAGCTGTCCTCCGGTGCACTGTCGTAACGGCCGCCATCGGTGTTCAGCCACCACAGCAGTCCATATACGGGGTTCAGCGCGCACGGATGCACCGACTCGGCGACCCAGCCTTCCGGCAAAATCCGCCGCGCGCCCCACATGCCGCGCCGCAACATCAAGAGCCCGATCCGCGCCTGGTCTTCGGCGTGGATCAGCATGCCGCCGCCCCAATGCGTCCCCCCGGCGACGCTCTCGATCATGCGCCCGTCAATCTCCACAGAGGACGTCCGATAGCCATGCCAGGACCAGTAGGCCGACGCCCCGATCGGCTGCATGATCCGTTCCGCGAACACCTCCGGCAGCGGCCGCCGGAACCGCCGCAGCAAGGCCAGGCTCAACCGGTTGACACGGACATCGTTGTATTCCCAGTACTCGCCGGGCGCCCGCAACGGCCTGGCATCACCCTTCCGTGCCTTGCCCTCCAGCCCGATTTGACGGTTGCGATCGATCTGGTCGGATTTTCCGAACAGTTCGCCTTCCCACTCAGACGTATTCTGCAGCAGATGCCGCCAGGTCACGCTGCGGTTCTGCGCACTGTCGAACCCGCCATCATCCACCGAACGTCCGACCGGTTCATCCAGATCGCCGATCAGGCCGTCCGCGACAGCGATACCGGCAAGTAAACTCAAATAGCTCTTGGCCACGGAAAAGGTAAAATCCACCTGGCCCGTATCACCCCACGACGCGATCTTGAAGCCGCGTCGCAACACCAGCCCGTTCGCCGGTCCGCGCGGCCGAATCGGCCCCAACAGCGCGTTGAATGGCGGCGCCTCGAAATAGCCGCTCTCCAGATGCAGGCGCAGGTCATAGGGCCACGGCGTTTCGTTTTCCGTGGCAAATCGGGCCGCCTCCTCCAGCCACATCCAGTTCATCCCGGCCAGGTCCGTCGGCGCCTCCGGCCACGGATCGCCGTGCGGCGGCGGCACGATCGACGGCAACTCCATTCCGCCCCGTCCTCCATATTCATCAAACGCGACTATGAGCCGGGCGGTCCCCGGTGGCTACCCCGTCGCCCGCCGGCGCGACCAGACTGTTGATATTCTGGTTATGCAACGTCGATCAAATGATCCGCAAGGACGCGCCGAATACTGCCGATACTCGACGATGGCTGAATGAGATAAATAACTGACAGTCATCAGGCTGCGTTCGCAATGACGTGAGCAACACAATGGACACATTTCTGTAAGCCGCAGGTCATCAATCAGGGATACCGTCTCGTTGTCACCCCAGAAGTGAGGACTCAAATGTTCATTCGGAAACGTCGGAAACAAGTAAGTTTCCTGGCGGCGTTATCGCTGACCACGAACTTCGTTGCGCCGGCGGTCATCGCCGCCCCGATCCAGCCCAATGACAACAACACCACCACGCCCATCAAGCACGTCATCGTTATCTACGGCGAGAATCGCAGCTTCGATCATCTGTTCGCGACCTACCAGCCGAAGTCCGGCGAGACAGTGAACAACCTGTTATCCGAAGGAATCGTCAATCTGGACGGCACGCCGGGGCCGAACTTCTCGAAAGGGGCGCAATCGACCGCGACCGATACGGATACGTTCCATATTGCCCCAACAAGCGCGGGGCTCTACTCCGTCTTGCCGCCGCTTACCGCCGGAGGTCCAGAAAAGACCAGCGATACCAGTCCGCCGTTCAACACCATCGCCGAGGCTGCGGACGCCACCAGCGACCTGCTGCCGCAAGACCTGAAACTCTTGTTGACGGGGGCAACGGGACTGCCTTCCGGAGCCGTCGATACACGCCTGCCGAACGTCAACAACCTGCCCGACGGGCCGTACCAACTGACGCCCGGCATATCCTACGATGCGTACGCCGCCAGCCCGGTGCACCGATTCTATCAGATGTGGCAGCAGCTTGACTGCGACATCAGTCGCGCCACCGCGACCAACCCGGACGGATGCCTGAACGATCTGTTCCCGTGGGTCGAAGTCACCATCGGCGCGGGCACCAACGGCGGCCCATTGTCTGGCGGAGCGACACCGTCTGGTGAAGGCTCGGTGTCAATGGGTTTCTACAATGTCGCGCAGGGGGATATGCCCTTCTTCAAACAGTTGGCCGATGGCTACACCATTAGCGACAATTATCACCAACCCGCAAAAGGCGGCACTGGTCTCGACAGCATCTTTGCCGGTTTTGGTGACGCAATCTATTATAGCAGCGCAGAGGGGACCGCGACGACACCGCCCGCCGGGCAAATCGAGAATCCTGATCCGCAAAGCGGGACCAACAACGTCTACACCAATGATGGTTACGGCAGCACGACAACCGGAAAGGGCGGATCGTACAGCGAGTGCACCAATCCGGCAAATCCTGGTGTCGGATCGGTCCTGACTTACCTGGCCTCAGTCAAAGTCCCGGCCAACTGCGACGCAGGACACTATTATCTGCTGAACAACTACAATCCCGGCTACCTTCAGGACGGCACCGTCGCCACCAACACCCCGTTCACGATCCCGCCCGTGATGACGCCCAGCATCGGCGATCTGCTTCTAGCCAACTCGGTCTCGTTCACCTGGTTCGGCGAGGGCTGGGACCAGGCGGTCGCCGATCCACTTAACCCCAACCTCGTATACTGCAACATCTGCAATCCGTTTAACTACCAATCGAAGTTCATGGCTAATCCCGCGTTGCGTGGCGTCGCCAGCCAGGACACCGCCGACTTCTACAACGATCTGCATTCCGGCAGCTTGCCTGCGGTCTCGTTTGTAAAACCGTCAGGCGTAAACGACGGACATCCGTCTTCGTCAAAGTTCGATATCTTTGAGGCGTTTACCAAGAAGGTGCTGATCGAGCTGCGGAACAACCCTGATCTGTGGAAGACGACGGCGGTCTTCATCACGGTTGACGAAGGCGGCGGCTACTACGACTCCGGCTATGTCCAGACGCTCGACTTCTTCGGCGACGGCACCCGCATTCCGTTGCTCGCGGTTTCGCCCTTCTCAACCGGGGGTCACGTCAAGCACAGCTACACAGACCACGTGTCGATCCTGAAGTTCATAGAGAAGAACTGGGGTCTTTCGACAATCTCCCCGCGTAGCCGCGACAACCTGCCCAACCCGCAGGGCGACGGCTACGTTCCAACCAATCGGCCGGCTATCGGCGATCTGATGGACATGTTCAACTTCTCGCAGCAGTAAACCGCATCTTTGGAAACGGCGTCAGACAAGGGCGCCGTTTTCCCTACCCCCGGGACCCGCAAAGCCGATAATAATCCGCCGCGGTATCAACGTCCGCCAGCGTGCGGATAAAGCCAATACGATGGTGCCGAAACTGCCGCAACGTGTCGGACAACGCGTGCTTGGTTGACCAACGGGCGCGGCCAAACAGGTCGGACGGCCGCCGCGGACCCAGCGCGATCAACCAATATCCGCCATCCTCCGCCGGCCCGAACACAGCATCCGTTCGGCCCAGCATATCGAAAGCGTCACAAACGTCTGCGGCGCTCGCGACCGGGATGTCGCACCCCATCAGTGCCACCCGTCCGAACCGCCGCAGCGCGCGGGACATCCTCTGCCCAAGATCACCCCCTCCCTGCGGCACAACCCGAATCCCCGCCGCAACCCGCACCCGCGCTCGGTCCGGCGTGACCGCGAGCACCACGTCGAATCGGCGGCAAGCCTTCAGCGCACGCAGCAGCGCCGTTAAGGTGCCGACATGAAAGCGCAGCGCCGCGCGATCGCCGATTTCCCCCGCAAGCCGGCGCTTGACCGCACCCAGGCGAGGCGCACGCGCAAACACGATCACCGTGTCCCTCATCCATAGATCCGGACGATCAGCCGCGGCGGCACCCAAGCAAACCACAGCGCCAGGCA
>DASYBP010000376.1:0-15555 GCA_036500715.1 Rhodopila sp. | reverse complement strand
GTGACGCGACCGCAATGGATTTCAATCGGAGTGCCGATCACGCGTGTCGCTACGGCGGCGGTAGAGCCCTAGACGCCCGGGGTTGATCCCGGCCCAGTCAGCGCGGTGGGGCAGAAATTTGAAACCTACGGCACTTGCTCTACCTGATCTGATCGGGTACGGGCCTCGGATCGACGAGGCAAAATGTCACCGAGAACAATCGCCATCCGGTTTCTATTTTGCCATGGCCAACGCAGCCGCAATCACCACAGCCCCCAGCCGGGAAGCATCGCCAGGGCCGCCCTCGTGCTTTTCAGCGTGCTGATCTCGCCTCCCGTCACTGCCGCCGAGGACGCCGCATCAGCGACCGACGACCAGGGCCCCGAACAATGGGCGATCCACGGTCAGAGCACATATGTTCAGCAATTCCAGCCGGCATTTCGCTCGCCTTACCAAGGCCCGCAAAGCCTGTCGCCGGCCGCCAACGGTCGAGAAACCTTTGACGCCACACTCCTCGGCGGCTTCCGTCCCTGGCGGGGCGCGGAGATCTGGCTGAACCCCGAAATCGACCAGGGCTTCGGCCTCAGCAACAGCTTCGGAGTCGCTGGATACCTCAGCGGCGAAGCCTATAAACTCGGCGAGTCGGCGCCTTACTACCGAATGGCGCGGGCGTTCTTCCGCCAGACCATAGATCTCGGCGGCGAGACCCAGAAAGTCGATCCCGACCTCAACCAGCTTGGCGGATCGCAAACGGCGAACCGGCTGGTGCTCACCATCGGCAAGCTTTCCGTCGTGGACATCTTCGACACCAACAAATACGCCCATGATCCCAGGGGCGATTTTCTCAACTGGTCGATCCTGGATGCGGGGACGTTCGACTATGCCGCCGACGCCTGGGGCGCGAGCTACGGCGCGGTCGCCGAATGGTACCAGGATCGTTACGCCGTTCGGACCGGATTGTTCGACCTGTCGAGCGTTCCGAACAGCATCCATCTGGCGATCCCGCTATTTCACCAGACCCAATTCGTCGCGGAACTGGAAGAGCGGCACACGCTCTGGGACCAGCCGGGCAAACTGAAACTACTGTATTGGCTGTCCCGTGGCAACCTGGGCACCTATTCGGACGCGCTCGCGCTGGCGGCAGCGACCGGCACGACGCCGTCCACCGCGGCTGTCCGCCAGTACCGCAGCAAGTACGGCATCATTCTCAACCTCGAGCAACAACTCACGGCCGATCTCGGTCTGTTCGCGCGGGCCGGCTGGACCCAACCGGGCGTGGAGGAGGTGGACTTCACCGATATCGACCAATCGGTGTCGATCGGTCTGTCGTTGGCCGGCGCACGGTGGGGACGGCCTGACGACACGTTCGGGCTGGCCGGCGCGATCAACCAGATATCCCGCAGCGGCAAGCTGTATCTGGCAGCCGGAGGACTGGGCGGCATCATCGGCGATGGCCAACTGCCGCAGGCTGGCCCGGAGCAGATCATCGAGACTTACTACAGCTTCGCCGCGTTCGGCTTCGGCAAGGTCTCCGGCGACTATCAGTTCGTCAACAACCCGGCCTACAATCGGCAACGCGGTCCTGTATCCGCGTTTGCGCTGCGTCTGCACGCCGAGTTCTGACCGAATTTATCGGCGGGTTGCCGCCGAATCACTCAGGCTTGATCACATCCGACGGCCAAATCAGTGGAGCGTGACCGCAGACGGAACAGTCACGTCGATACAGAAGGCAAGCCGAGACACCAGAACCTCGAGAACTTCAGTCAGCGAGGCAAAAACCCCAACCTCTGTCGCATCATCCCAGTGCAGTTGATCCACGCGAAGGCCATACGACTCCCGGCTGATGACGAAGCTCGGTCCAGCCGCATCGTCGCCATCATCCGGCACCACCACCAAGGTCGCCTCTTCTGCACAAGTGCCCGCCAGTTCAACCGCCCAGTCCGGCGCGACATCACCCAGCGCACGTTGCGCCAACGCCAGGTCCGCACCGCCCAACGGCGGAATTTGCGCGGCAAATGCCGCGGGAAGCCGGATCAATTCGACGCGCCGCTTGGTGGCCATGAGAATCTCCAGACGTAGGGTCAAAACCCGAACGACTTTTTTATGGCACACCGGCAAAACAAAATACAGTGTATTTTAGCAGAAACTAACAAATAAAGATACGCCGATGATCTACTCCGCCTTCAATGTCGCGCCGTACGCGACGCCGTAGCGGAACGTCGCGCAAGCGTCAGTATCGCATTCCGGCACAGCGCGTGGTCAGGCCAGCCGGTGCGTTTGCAGCCCCGCTCCGCCTCGGTCAGCGCCGCCATCGCGGCCGTCAGGGTCGCCGCCGGCCACAATCCCAGTGCGCGGGTGAACGCCCCAACCTTCTGGTAGAACACCGGCGGGCGCATACCCTTCACCGCGTCCCCTGCTGTCAGGCCCTGCTCATCCATCGCCAGGCGAGCCCGGTGCAGACGCTGCAGATGTCCCAGGGCAGCCCGCAGGACCTGCACCGGTGCGGCGCCCTCCGCCACCGCGGCCTCCAACGCCCGGTCCGCTGTCGCAACGTCGCCAGTGGTCGCGGCGAACAGCGCATCATCCAGCGACAGGCCGGCCAGATCCCCGACGCATTTCATTGCTGAATCCAGATCCACCCGGTTTCCAGGCCCCACATAAAGCGCCAGTTTCTCCAGCTCCGCACGCGTCGAGGCTCGATCCGCGCCGAGTTGCTGCGACAGCCATGACAGCGCATCCGGCTCCACGCCGACGCCATTGCTCTGCAAAGACTCCCGGATTGTCGCCTCCAGCGCCCGCCCCTCTTCCGGGTAGCAGCCGATCGCCACGCCGTCCGGTGCTGCTTCCAGCGCCGTCCGCAGCCGCGATCGAGACTGAATCGACGGGCCCTCCAGCACCACAAGCGCAGGCCCGCGGCCCTTCAGCAACGTGTGCACCGGATCGGTCGCCGCATCGGTTATGTCCCGCACGCGCACCACGCGCCGCCCGCCGGTCAGCGCCAACCCGGCCGCTTCGTCGGGAAGGCGCCTGATCTCCTCGCGCTGGAGTTCTGAGACCAGGAACGGATCATCCAACGACCCGGCGACCGCGCGCACCAACGCCTCGGCTCGGTCCCGGATCATCCCGGCATCCTCGCCGAACAGCAGCACCACCCGGCAATTCCCTGGGTCGCGCAGAAAAGCCGGAATCCGAGCCGGTTGCAGCTTCACCGGGGCTAACTGGTCTGCTTGGCCGCCTGTGCGCGGAACCAGGCGGCCAGCCGGGTCGCAATCTGCGTTGCGACATTCTCGGCCATGCGTTTCTGCTCCGCCTCGACCTCAAGATCCGACGCGAAGTACTGCGAGCCAATGATGTTCACCGCGTCCATTGCCCGCGCACTGCCCGAGGCCAACACCGTCTTGTTAGGGTCGCGCCCGACCAGCCGCCACGTCGCGGTGCCAATAAGCCTGATCCGCGTGGCGATCGTATCGTTCAGGATCCCGATGCCTTCGCCGGTAACCCCAAATGTGACATTCAGATCATAGGCCGCGGGCGTCCCGGAATCATTGCCCAGCCGCTCCTGCAAAGCCTGACGAAGCACCTGCCCCGGCCGCTCAGGGATGATCCCGACGTAAACCGATGCCAATTCCCGTTGCGCGACGCCGGGTTTGCCCGACGCAGTCGGCATATAAACCGGCTGAAATCCGCAGCCGCTCAACCCGGCCAGGGACGCAACGTACAACCACCGGCGCCGCGCAAGCTTCATCCGGCCACCACGAAGTTGATGATTCGGTTCGGCACATAGATCTCTTTGACAATACGCTTGCCCGCCAATGCCTTCGCCACGTGAAGGTCGGCTCTCGCGGCAGCGATGTTGGAGGCTCCCGGAGCATCTGGAGGTACCTCGATCGTACCGCGCAATTTGCCCCCGACCTGCACGGCGATGGTCACGCTTTCCGCCGCCAGTAGCGTTGGATCAGCCTCCGGCCACGCGAGTTCCGCGACCAGATGGCCGTTACCGGGGAACAGCCGCGCATACACCTCCTCGGCCAGATGCGGCATCATCGGGCTGCTCAGGCGTGCGAGCATCTCCACCGCCTCCCGTCGCGCCCAGGCCAGGCCGGCTTCTGGGGCAGTCCGCTCAGCATCGGTGATGGCGTTGGCCAATTCATACAAACGCGCGACCGCGACATTGAAGGCGAACCCTTCCAGCGCCTCGGTGACCGCGGCGATGCCGCGATGCGTGGCGCGCCGCAATGTGCGCCCCGCGGGACCGAAGCTGTCCGGCATTATCTCCGCGCGAGCGCCGTCCAGGGCCTCGGCCAGGCGAAACACCCGTTGAGTGAAACGAAACGCTCCGGCCGCGCCAGCCTCCGTCCACTCCATGTCGCGTTCCGGCGGGTTGTCGGACAGAATGAACCAGCGCGCCGTATCCGCCCCGTAGCGTGCGATGATCGCCCCCGGATCGATCGTGTTGCGCTTCGATTTACTCATCGCCTCGACGCGCCCGATGGTAACCCGCTCGCCCGTCTCGCGATGCACCGCCGAACCGTCCGGGCGTTTTTCAACCTCATCCGGGTACAGCCATTGGTTGTCGGCGGTCCGGTAGGATTCATGGTTGACCATGCCCTGGGTGAACAGCCCGGCGAACGGCTCGTCCACCGAGAGGTGCCCGGTATCCTTCATCGCGCGGGTAAAGAATCGCGCATAGAGCAGATGCAGGATCGAGTGCTCAATGCCGCCGATATACTGATCGACCGGCATCCAGTGATCGACCGCCGCCTTCGCCACCGGCCCCGCGGCGGCGGGTGAGCAAAACCGGGCGAAATACCAGGCGCTGTCGACAAAGGTATCGAACGTGTCGGTCTCGCGCCGAGCCGGCTGGCCACAAGTCGGGCAGTCGACATGCTTCCAGGTCGGATGATGGTCCAACGGATTGCCCGGCCGGTCGAACGTCACATCGTCCGGCAGCCGCACCGGTAACTGCGCGTCCGGCACCCCAACGACACCGCAGACATCGCAGTGGATGATGGGGATCGGGCAGCCCCAGTAGCGCTGCCGCGACACACCCCAATCGCGCAGCCGCCAGTTGGTCACCCCTTTGCCGACGCCGCGTTGCTCAAGCGCCTCGATCGCGGCGCGCTTGGCCGCACCGACATCCAGCCCGTTGAGGAAGCCCGAGTTAAAGATCGTGCCCGGCCCGACATAGGCTTCGTTGCCCAGAGAGAACGTCGCCGGGTCAGCCCCCGGCGGCAAGACCACCGGGGTTACTGTCAGCCCGTACCTACGGGCGAACTCCATGTCGCGCTGATCGTGACCGGGGCAGCCAAAGATCGCCCCGGTGCCGTATTCCATCAGCACGAAGTTAGCGATCCAAACCGGATGGGTGGCGCCGGCGATGAACGGATGGCGCACCCGCAGCCCGGTGTCGTACCCGAGCTTCTCGCCCGCCTCGATCGTCGCTTCTGACGTCCCTCGGCGGCGGCATTCCGCCACGAACTCCGCCGCCTTCGGATCAACCGCGGCGGCCGCGGCAGCCAGCGGATGTTCCGGCGCGACCGCCAGGAACGACATCCCGAACAACGTGTCGGGGCGCGTCGTATAGACCTCGACCGTCTCCGCGCGCCCGTCCAGTCGGAACGCCAGGCTGGCGCCCTCACTGCGCCCGATCCAGTTGGCCTGCATCAGCCGAACGCGCTCGGGCCAACGCTCCATCTTATCCAGTGCGTCCAGCAACGCCTGGGCGTACTTGGTAATGCTCAGGAACCACTGGCTGAGTTGTCTTTTCTCCACCGGAGCGCCCGACCGCCAGCCCTTGCCGTCGATCACCTGCTCGTTTGCCAGCACGGTGCCATCGACCGGGTCCCAGTTCACCCAGCTTTCCTTGCGCTCGACCAGCCCGGCGCGCAGCAAATCGAGGAACAGCTTCTGTTGATGCCGGTAATACTCAGGCTGGCAGGTCGCGAACTCCCTCTCCCACTCCCACGACAGGCCCATGCGCTGCAGTTCGGCGCGCATGTTGGCAATATTTTCGTATGTCCAGTTCGCCGGATGCACCCCCCGCTCGCGCGCCGCATTCTCGGCCGGCAGGCCAAAGGCGTCCCAACCCATCGGATGCATGACCGAGAAGCCGCGTGCGCGCTTGTACCGCGCCACCACATCCCCCAGTGTGTAGTTACGCACATGCCCCATGTGGATCTTGCCGCTGGGATAGGGAAACATCTCCAATACGTAGTACTTGGGCTTGCCGTCGGTCGGCACATCATCGACGCGGAAGCACGCGCGTTCAGCCCACGCACGTTGCCATTTCGGTTCGGCGGTGGCGAAGTCGTACCGCGGCCCAGCCTCGGGTGCGGCGATGACGCTGTTTTCGTTCATGGACGGATGTATCGTTCGCCACGCCGCCGAGTGCAAGTGCAACAGCTATTCATCGGCCGCCGACCGCGGCCGTTGCCGGCGTTACTCTTCGGCTCGTCTCACCGTGACCATATCCGCGCCGACGGACAGCAATGCGCTCGCCTCCCCCTCGGAGTCGGCGCCTCGGATCATCACCCTTACCCGCCGGCCCTGCAGCGACAGAAACACGCCTTTGAGCCTGTCCGGCCGGCTTTGCTTGCACGCGGCCGCAGGCAAGACCACGATCGGATTGAAACTATTCGGTAGTCCGGTCCCCGCCAGATCCGCCAGATCCTCGACTTCGAAGCCAACCCCCCGGCAATAAGGTCGCAACCGGCTGACGCAGTCATGCAGGCGCGTCCGCGGCAACTCGGCCGGCAGCGCGGACAACAGCAGAATCAACCGATCCGTCACCCGCGAGTCCAAACCGGCACATACGGCAAAGAACCGTTCGGTTGCGGCCCGCGTGGCAAATATATCGAAACTGAGTGTCAGCATCAGCGGCGTGGGATCACCTCCCGCGGTTTCTGCCACCACATACCCTGCGGCAAGCTTCAGCCGAAGCCCATTCAGATCGAATGCGTTGGTCTCCTCCCGCGGCAGCGCCGCGAGCGCGCTGACGAGCCGGCGTTCGATGGCAGCCGGCAGTCCGATCTGCCATGCCGCAACGGCCGCCGCGTCGCGCCCAAGAACCGGGTTCACTTCGCGCGACGCACACGTCATCGCGTCACGCAGCGTCTGCCGAGCCTCCTCCTCGATCCGTCCGAGTTGTCCGTCCAACGCCTCCAGCATCAGCGACCGCAACGACTCCGCTGACTGGCCTTGATCCGCGAACCGCACCTTGGCCGCCACGGAGCGCACGCAGGTCTTCTCGCCCACCTTGCGGATCGCTCGGCCGATCCTGGCTATGCGGAGCGACGCCTCTGCCTCGCTGAGGCTGCCGAACCACAGCAGGAAGCTGGTACCATCGACCCGCGCGTAGCAGTCCAGCGAGCCCATATGCTTCCTGATCGTCGCCTCGGCTGTTGACACGGCGTGTTCCGCCAGCGCCGAGCCCAGCCCGTCGAGCCCACAGAGGTCGATGCGGCCAACGCTTTCAGTTCGTAGCTCGGACGTACCACTGACCTCAGGCCTCAGCGTGACGATGCGAAATTGCTTGGACCCATCGGGCGTCGCGATGACCGCGGTGATGCGCGCCATCAGTTGCGACCCGTCTGCGCGCTGCACTGGCACCGAGGCAATGGTGCCATATCCGTCCGCCGCTTGCTGTTTGACGAACGCCGCGATTCTGGCACGCCCTTGCGGCGCCACGACCTCCAGCGTCGATCGCCCGACCAGTCCGTTCGCCGGATAGCCAAGCAGAAGCTCGAGTTGCGGGTTCGTCATGACGATGCGCCCCGCGCCGTCGATGATCGCCACCGCCGCGTCAACAGAGCTGAATACCTTGGCGAGCAGACGCTGGATCGAGTCCTGCATCTGTCGGGCCTGCAGCACCGAGGTGATGTCACGCCCAAGAATGACGAAACAGGGGTTGCCTGATGCCCGGCGCGGAGCAGGCATCAGATGCAGCCCCAGCATAAACGTGCCCCCATCTGCCCGGCTGCACGCCAGTTCCGCCCGCATCGAACCGGTCCCGCGAACCGCTTCCACCAAGGCCGCCGCATGGCCCTCGATTGGAAACAGATCCGCCACGCCGCGACCCACCACCTGACCGGCCGAATACCCGGACGCGCGGGCAAACGCGTCATTGACCCCGATGACGATCACCTCGTCGGTGGTCTCGCCAACGTCGCGTTCCAGCAACAGGACAACATCGTCGGAGCTGCTCATCGCCTGATAGGTCAGCAGCGCCTTTTCCTCCAACGAGGCAGGGCGGCGGCCAGCCATGAGCAGATCGGTCGATCGGGCGGTGATGGCGGCGGACTCCTCGGACCAGGCGCACAGCCACAGGCAGACAGGCGTCATGCCCGTCCGGCGAAGTCCACCAGCAAAAGGTTAACAAACCGTTACGCGAGTCGCCGCGTTCCGCTTCAGAGACGAGCGGGCGTCGATCCGGGTGCGGGCGTTAAGATCCGCGCAGCGCCGCCCAAACCTTCGCCGGCGTCAGCGGCATCTGCAGCCGGGCCGCCTGATCCGAGAGCCCGGCCCGCGTCAGCGCGTCGGCCACCGCGTTCACCACCGCTGGCGTCGCCCCGATCGTGCCGAGTTCACCCACGCCCTTTACCCCCAACGGATTGGTCTGGCACGGCACCGACTGATCCAGCAGATGGACGAAATCACCGATGATGTCGGCTCGCGGAATGAAGTAGTCCATCATGCTCGCGGTCATCACCTGCCCGGATGCCGGCTCATACAGCATATGCTCGCCCAGCGCCTGGCCGATGCCCTGGACGGCCCCGCCATCCAGTTGTCCGCGAACGATCATCGGATTGACCACCCGTCCAACATCATTGACCGAGACATACGACACGATCTCGACCGCCCCGGTATCCGGATCGACCTCGACCTCACAGACATGCGCGGCGTTCGGCCAGCTTGGCCCGTTCACCGAACTTGTCGCGTCAACATAGATGCGCCGGTCGGGCTGGCGGGCGGCGAGGTCGAACAGGCCGATCCCGCGGTCGGTGCCGGCGATCCGGAACATCCCCTCGGCATACTCGATGTCTGTGACCGAGGCCTCCAGGACCTCCGCCGCCAGTTCGCGTCCGTTCGCCACTGCCAGCGTCGCGGCGTGATTGATCGCCGATCCGGCGGTGAACAGCGACCGGGACCCCGCACTGCCGAATCCCGATCCGCGGTCGGTATCGCCCGTCACGATGCGGATGCGCTCGATCTCCACGCCGAACACGTCAACGACAAGCTGTGCATAGGACGTCGCGATCCCCTGCCCCATGCCCATCGTCGAGGCGTAAACTTCGATCTCGCCGTCGCCGGACACCGAGACCGTCACCCGCTCCTCAAACACATTGGCCCCGGTCCACTCCAGGAACGAGGCCAGCCCGCGCCCGCGCAGCTTTCCACGCGCCGCGGTCTCCGCCGCCCTTGCCGGGAACTCGTCCCACTTCGCCAACGCCAGGCCTTGCTTCAGGATCGAGGGGAAATTCCCGCTGTCGTACACCTGCCCCATCGCGTTGGTGTACGGCATCTGCTCCGGCGCGATCAGATTTCGGCGCCTGATCTCGGCCGGATCCAGCCCCAGCTTCGCCGCCGCCACGTCGAGCAGGCGCTCAATCAGATAGATCGCCTCCGGCCGCCCGGCACCGCGATACGCCGACGTCGGCGCGGTATGCGTCAGCACCGCCTGCAAATCGAAATCGATCGTGCGAATGTCATAGATGCTGGTTGACACGAACGGCCCGATCATCAGCTGGATGATGATCCCGACCGTGCTGGCGTATGCGCCCATGTCCGCCAACGTGCGGATCCGGTAGGCTAGGATCTTGCCATCCGCATCCAGCGCCAGCGCCGCATGCGATTCGATATCGCGACCGTGCGTGGCCGACAGGAACTCGTCCAACCTCGACGGGACCCACTTCACCGGCCGTCCCACCAAACGGGTCGCATAAACCACGACGATGTCCTCGGGATACATCCCGCCCTTCATACCGAACCCGCCGCCGACATCACCGACCACCACACGGATCGCCTCCGTGGCCAGCCCAAGCGCCGCGCACAGCCCGTCACGTGCGGCAGATGGCATCTGCGTGGACAGACGTAACGTCACCCGGTCGGTCGCCGCATCGTAGCCAGCCATCGAGCAACGCGGCTCCATCGAGGCCGGCACCAGCCGCTGATTCACCAGATCAAGCGTCACGACATGCGCCGCCTTGGCAAACGCCGCGTCGGAAGCGGCGACATCACCATGCTTCATCTGCGCCGCAATATTCCCGGTCGCCGCCGGCCACACCAGCGGCGCGCCCTCCGCCGTGGCTTCCCGCAAGCCGGTCACGATCGGGAGCTCTTCATATTCGACGATGATTGCTTCCAGCGCGTCCCTCGCCGCCTCGGCAGACTCGGCAACAACCGCTGCCACCTGCTCGCCGACAAAGCGCACGACCTCATACGCCAGCGCCGGCCGCAGCGGCGTCGCCCCAGGCGAGCCGTCCGGACGAACGAACATCGGCTCCACCGGCAGCGGCTTCACGCCGGCTGCGACAAGCTCGGCCCCGGTGAGCACCGCCACCACCCCGGGCATCGCCTTTGCCGCCGCCGCATCGACGGACACGATCCGGGCGTGCGCATGCGGCGAGCGAAGAAAGGATACATATGTCTGTCCCGGCAGCGAGACATCGTCGGTGAACTGCCCGGCACCCGCGAGCAGCCCCGCATCCTCGATCCGCCGCACCTCGCGGCCGCTTCCATAGCGCCCGATTGTTGATCCGTCTGGCATGATTTCTCCTCAGGTCGTGGCGTCTGCACGCCTTGTGTCTGCACACCTTGCCGAGATCCTACACCGCCCACGGCAGCGTCGCGAGCCCTCGAGATCGTCGTCAACACTCAGGAGGCGTCGGTCCCGGGGGCCCAGGCATCGCTTCGCGCGCTCACGCATCAGTGACGTCAATCCACCCCGTTCCCAAAAATGCTGTACCAAACTTGTGATTTCCTTCACAGTCTCGCCGCGGCCCGCGGCTTATGCTCCGCAGTCGCGATGGCGCTAGCCGGCCTCGCGGGAGAATATAGCCATGTCGTGGAAGCTTTGGGGATGGCAGCGCTTTCAACAACTTGCGGGCGCGCTTCTGGTAGCGGTTCCAGCCGGGATCTTTCTTGTCTATCTGGCCAACGGTCAACTGCCCGGGAATGACTTCCGGCGCGATATTCCGATCAACTCTCTCGACCAGCCGGGAATCGACCATGCCCACATCGCGGTGGCGATCGGCAGTTGCCACACCGGGGTCAGCCCGGCCGCGTGGTCGGACCAGTGGCTCGGCACGCTCCGGCTGAATCGAGCCATGCTGCAGCCAGCCGCCGCCGGCCTTGCGGGCGAACCCACTAGACGGCCAAACGACGGAACGTCTCAGACGCTCGCAGACGATTTGCGGCAAGAGGATCTGACATCATTCGAGCGGGCCGCGATCTACCACAGCGAGCGCCTTCTGAATGAGCGCATCGGCTATCTGGGGGAGGCGGAGCAGCGACAGGACCGTATCCGTCGCAACCAGCTTCGCATCCTTCTGCTCAGCGCCGCCGGCGCCTTCCTGGTCGGCATGACGACCTTGGTGGGCGGCAAAGAAACGGACGCGCCGTTCAGATCGCTCACTAAGGGCGCGGTGTTGCCGATCTCGGCGTTGGCACTGTTGATGCCGCTTCTGAGCACCGCGATGTCGGGTCTTGTGGCATTCGACGACGATGCGAAGATCGCGCTGCGCGACCAGCGAACCGTGGCACAACTGGAACAGTTGCACGGACGGGTTGCCGAAGACGTGACGAGCGATCCGTTCCTATGCCCGCTGACGCACGCGGCGCATCAGCTGGAGCGGCCCTCGTCCAGCGGCGCCATGCCGGCACAGCCCGCCAAGCTCAGCTTTTGCGTCATGGACCGGATGCAGCGGACTGCGGCGTGGGAACAACGGCACGAACAAATCCTCAATGAGTCGGTGCAAACCCTGGCCCGAGCGGGCGACCTGGCGCGGCCAGGCGACGGCAAGGAGGCCCCGGGGAGTCAGGAGACAAAGGACTCGTTGCCCCCGGGCGCGCCCAAGACGGAACCGGCGGCTGCGCTGCGCGGTGATCCTTGCCAGAGTTTATTCGGTGCGCCGCAGCAGTTTGCCGATGGGGCACGATAAAGCGGCCGACCTATCTAAAGGGTGGGTGCAGCGGACTTGGCCACGACGACCAGACAGGCGACACCGGCGCCGGTGACCCGAAGCACGCAGCAGTGTCGCCCGGGTCAAACCCGCTGGCCGCCGTCGATGTGGACCTCGGATCCGCTGAGATACCGAGCCTGGTCAGAGCACAGAAAGAACAGCAAATCGGCGACCTCGCCGGGCTTGCCCAATCGCCGCATCGGGATCTCCCGCTGCACGATCTCCTCGGTCCCCGGCGACAGGATCGCGGTGTCGATCTCCCCCGGCGAAACCGCGTTCACCCGCACCCCGTACCGCCCAAGGTCGTTCGCCATCTCTCGGGTCAGCGCCGCCAGCGCCGCCTTGGACGTTGCGTAAGCCGCACTCGCGAACGGATGCACACGTGATCCGACGATCGAGGTCATGTTGACGATACTGCCCTTCGATTCGATCAGGTGATCGCTCAGGCCCTGAGCCAGCAGAATGGCCGAAAAGAAATTCACGTTGAAGATGTGCAGCCAGTCGCTATACGCCATCTGCAGGCTGGTGATCTTGCCGCCGTCGGCGTGCTTGGGGGAGATGGCGGCGTTGTTGATCAGTGCGTCCAGTCGCCCGCCGGTGATCCGCTTGATTCCCGGCAGCGCATCCCGCACCGCGTCAACATCGGATAAATCGAGCTGAACGTGATTGCGTTCCCCACCCGGCCATGGACAGCGCGGATCGAAGGCGTGGCGAGATATTGTCAGCACCCGCCAGCCGGCACTTCCGAAGCGCTTGACCGTGGCATGGCCGATGCCCCGGCTCGCGCCGGTCAGCAGCAGGACGGGTCGTTGAGTATCGGACATGATCGTAATCCTTCGCGCTGCGATAGATTAGAGTGAGGCAGAAAGACAATCCAGCCGTGCATTTCCGGTACCCCATTCTCCTTGCCGCGTTTGTCAACTCTGGCCGACGATATCGGGCCGCCACGATTGGAATGTCGCCGAATGATGCCTGTGTTTCCCGTCCCGACTCTCGACCACGTTGTCGTCAACGTCCGTGACCGCCTCGACGAGGCGGCCGAAATCTACCGCCGGCTGGGCTTCACCCTGACGCCCCGCGGATACCACACCCTCGGCTCGATGAACCATCTCGCAGTATTCGGCACAGATTATCTGGAGTTGATCGCCGCCAACCCGGGTGACGACCGAGGTGCCGAGGTCATGGCCGCGCCTTGCGGACTGGACGGCCTGGTATTCGGCACCGAAGACGCCGGCGCAACCTTCGAGATCCTGCGCCGCAACGAGGTGCCTATCGATCCGCCGCAGCAATTCTCTCGCCCCGTGCAGGCGGAAGGCCAGACCCGCGATGCAGTGTTCCGAACCACCCGCCTGCCACGATCCGCCGTGGCATCGGGACGGCTGTATTTCTGCCAGCATCTGACGCGGAACCTGGTATGGCGCGACGAGTGGCGCCATCACGCCAACGGCGTGGTCGGCGTCGCCCGGGCGGTCATCGCCGCCGAGGAACCGGAAATCCTCGGCAGCCTGTTTGCCCATATGTTCGGTCCGGAAACCGTCCGCCCCACCGACGACGGCTGCTCGCTAATCGCCGGCCTGTCCCGCTTCGATGTCGTACATCCTGGTGCGCTGTGGGAGATGTACGGTGGCGCGGCGCCCGACAGCCGGGGACGGCGCGACTATATGGCCGCGCTGACGTTTCGCACGCTGTCGCTGGACGCGGCCGAAACGGCGCTGGAGGCCGGCCGCGTCCGGGGTGTCGATCGTATTGGAACCAGCGTCCTGGTGCCGGCGACCGAGGCTTTCGGGGTCACGCTCGAGTTCAGCGTCTAATCCTCGTTCCTTCAGCGCACCACCACCGATATGTTGACAAAGCGTGAACAATTGTGTTAGTGCAAATAACTATTGAGCTGCGAGGTGCATCTTGAGTGGGACAGATCCGGGTCGCAGGCAGGGCGCGCCAGGTCGTGGCGAAAGCCCGGCGAACGCCGATAATCCGCCCGACACCAGCCTGTTCAGTCCAGCCTGCCTCGGCCAGCGTATTCAGGCAGCGGCGCTCGGTGCGATTGGCTCATTGCCACGGGCGCTGCGGGACCGCGCGGCGCACCTCTGGAACGCCGCCAACCTGAAACGGCTGACCGAGGCGATGTCGCATTGGATCCACGCGGCTGAACTCGAAGAAGAGCATTTTGCCAACCTGTTTTTTGGGCGTAAGGCGGCCGATCCGAGCGTCAAGCTGTTGCACAAAGCCGCACTGGACGTTAGCAACGCTACCGATCACAGCCAACTCGGCGCTGGCGCCGAGAAGCTTGCCGCGGCATTGCAGGTCATCGGACTGGATCGCTGGCCAGGGTTTCTGGCCGATGTGCGCGACCGAACCCTCGACCCGGCGACACTCGCCGCCATGGAACACCGCCTCGGCCACCCATTCGCTTCGCCTCATCCAGGGGAAGTCGAAGTCGCGCCCGGCGACGCAACGCCCGGCAGCGTCACATCCGAGACCAACGCTGACAGCGGGGAATCTGTGGCGCGGTTGACCGACCCTGATATTTCCGCGACCGGCCAGCCGGAGGAACTTCCCCTGCCCGGTCAGGCAGGTGGTGGCATCCATCCCCCCGCTTGGGGCCCGCCGCCTAATGTCATACCGCCAGTACGAAACCCCGGTCGAGTTATGCCAGGGGCTCCGAGCAGGCCCACCGCGTCGCCGGCCGGCGGACACAGCCTGTGGGACGAGGACGGCGGGGAGTGGCAATATCATCCGGCCGACGAACTGCAGAACTCCTACTGGGATTACAACGAACACGCCGACGCCAATTCACCATGGCGAAACGTCCCCATCGACAGCCCTCCGGCTCGGTAAAGATGACGCCTGACGACCCGCTCCTGGTACACACGTCGGCCTTCGGCGGGAAGCCGGCATTCGTTGTCGCATGCGATCAAAAGACCCTGCTTTGGCTGGCACAGTCGTTTCGGGACCTCGGCAATCGAAAATCGTTTACAATCGGTGACGGTCTTCCGGTCGGTTCCGATCGCCAGTGTGCGATCGAGGTGATGCCAGGTTCGACGCGTGATCGCGCCACGATCGCGCCGCTGGCCGCGAGGACTTTTCGGTGGATCGTTCTGGCCAGACAGGCAAGGCGCTATGTCGCTCTGTTGGGCGGAATGGCTGCCTGCGCCAGCCCCTGTCATCAATATCTGGAGGCGGACAGTCCCGATGTGCCGGTCGTCATGGTCACCAAGGGCGAGTATGACCTCAGGGCCCTGCGGACGATGCGTGACCGGCGCCCCGCCAGTCCTCTGGCCGCCGTTGCCGCGCACGGTCCCAAGGTTGGAGCCTCGGCCCCCGGCGCTCCGTAATTACGCATTGGTAATCCCGCCGTCAATCGTGATGGTCTGGCCGGTGATATAGGATGCATCCG
>DASYBP010000375.1:0-19064 GCA_036500715.1 Rhodopila sp. | reverse complement strand
GGCGCGTCGGTGACGTTGCGATCGCCGATCAGCACGTCGCCGGAGGTCGGGACCTCGTGGCCGGCGATCATGCGCAGGATCGTCGTCTTGCCGCAGCCACTTGGTCCAAGCAGACAGCAATAGGAGCCGTGATCAACGCGCAGATCGAGGTCCGCGACCGCCGGCGGGGCATCCGGCGTATAGCGCTTGGTCACGGCGACCATTTCGATTTTGCCGTTCTGGGCAGCAGGGGCCATGGGAGGTTTCCGTCCATGATCAGAGGGAAGCGTTGGGGTGACGGCGACGACCGCGTCCGATGCCTCGGCGTGCCGCGAACGGTGTCGCTGAATGAGCGCGATCGAGCCGAGCGCGACGCCGATCACGGTGAACGATACCAGGGTTGTGACTGTGCCGACCGCGTACAATGCAGGCGACGTGACGTTCGTCGTCATCGCCCAGATTTCCAGCGGCAGCGTATTCACGCTGCCAGCGGTCAGCACCGTGCGTGCGAACTCGTCGTAGGACAGGGTGAACCCGAACAGCGCGACGCCGATGATGCCGGGCAGCAGGATCGGCAATGTCACTTCCCGCGTTCCTTGCCAGGCGGTGGCGCCCAGATCGCGCGCGGCTTCCTCGTAGGATCGGTTGAAGCGACCGATCACGGCGAACATCACCAGCAGACCGAACGGCAGCGTCCAGGTGAGTTGTGTGCCGAGGCCGGAGTCACGCCAATCGGTTTGCCAGCCCAGCAACTGGTAGACCAGTGAAACGCCGAGGCCGACGAACAGGCCCGGCATCACCAGGCTGGCGATGGCCATGTAGAAGATCACGCCGGAGCCGGGGAAGCGACGGCGGAAGCCGAGGCCGGCGGTGACGCACAGCACCACGGTGATGGTCGCAACCACCGCGGCCAACTCGATAGAGCGAATGAAAGTTCCGGCGATGTCGCCGCTGCGTCCCGGTTCGATCAGTTCGTGGAACCAACGGGTCGAGAAGCCGTTCATCGGGAAGGTCAGGCCGCCCTCCGGTCCCTGAAAGGACAGGATGTAGATGACCAGCATCGGCCCGTACAGGAAGGCCAAGAACAGCGCAAAGCAAAGCGTCAGGGCGTAGAACGTCCAAGGACGGCTGTCGGAGGCGGTGGCGTGCATGGGAGCAGTCCTTAGCTCGCGAGTTCCTTGCGTACGTCAACGACGCGGAGGATGCCGGAGACCATCAGTATGACGACGATCACCAGGATCACCGCACTCGCCGCCGCCGGCGGGTATTGCAGCGCGGCGATCTCGTTTTGCAGTGCGGAAACCACTGATGCGCTCTGCCCCCCGCTCATGACCTTGACCACGAAGAAATCGCCCATGACCTGGGTAACCACGAAGATCGAGCCGAGGGCGATCCCGCTCTTGCACAGCGGCAAGATGATCTCCCACAGGATTTTCCAGCGTGAGGCGCCGGCATCCTTGGCCGCTTCGATGAGACGCGGATCGATCCGGGCCATCGAGTTGAAGATCGGCACCAACATGAACAGCGTGAACAGGTGGACATAGGCCACGATCACGGCGAAGTCCGAGAACAGCAGGAAATCCAACGGGTGCGAAACCAAATGCAGATCCATCAGCACGGAATTGAACACGCCGTTGCGCCCCAGAAAGGGGATCCACGAGATCATCCGGATAATCGTCGAGGTCCAGAACGGGACCGAGCAGAGCAGGAACAGCCCGATCTTGATCAGCAGGCTATTGATGTGGAACACCAGATAGTTAGCGAGTGTGAACCCGATGACGAGCGTGATCGCCCAGACGATCGCCGCGAACTTCAGTGAACTCAGATAGAGGCGCCAGGTCACGTCGGAGGTGAAAATGTCCTGGTAGTTGTCGAGGATGAAGGTCGGGACGATGTCGCTGTGATCGAAGTCGAAGAAGCTGACCACTACCACCACGAGCACCGGAATGCCGAAGAACAGCGTCAGAATCGCGGCGAGCGGGCCGACTTGCAGCCAGGAGGCGAACGCGGGCGTTATCTTCATGCCGATTCAGGATTCCCGATCAAAACAGGCGTGCGCTCGTTCGTGTCGTCCGCCATCCGCCAATCCCCTGTTCCGCTGCCGCGATCCTGACGTGACGCGCGACCGCACATGACCAGCATGCAAGCGAGCCGCCGGTCCCGCCTTGCAAACCTCGTACCGGAGAGTTCAAGCGCTGTGCCAGAGGCTGCGCGCCCGGCACCGAAGGTGTTGCCACGGCCGAAGGCGCGGCACCGAGTCACCGTGGCACTTTTTTTGGGACCATCCGCCGCGGAATGAGCGCGTGATGCCTGAAGTTTGGTCATTTGCGTTTCGTGCGGTTGCGCGGCAATCGGTCCGGAACGCGCCGCCGGACAAAGCACCTTGCCGACCGGTCGTAGCGGAGGATGTGCAGCCGCGCCGCGCGGACGATCCGCCCCGTCGCATCCACCACACAGATGCTCGAACTTTCCAGCGATACGTCGGCTCCGGCATAATATTTCGTGGTTGTCCTTGCGATGATGCTTTAGAGCGGGGCAAATCCCTTGACACCGTTCAACCGCACCATCGCTCTGAGGGACGGCCACTTTGCTCGCCACTGCGGCATGGTCCGCCCGTCACTCCATCTAGTTCCCAGAATCGCTAGATCGCGAAACACGGTTTGAGGCGTTTCGGAGGGACGACACTCTTGGTCCAGACGAAGGGCCGAGCCTGTTCATTGTAGCTGGCGATGAAGCTGGTGATATGGGCGATCAACTCGAAACAGTGCCGGGCGTGCAGCCGAGTTCGCGGCCGATCGCGCGTGAACCGATGCCAGACGTGGCCAACAGCACGATCCGCGCCCGCTCATGCTGGCGGGACTCGCTCTTGCGGGACCCGGCCAGCGCCTCAAGCCTGTGCCGTTCCTCGATCGTCAGGGCGATCGTCGTCGCCTGGGGAGTCGCTTTCATCCCCCTAGGAATCACGACGCGCGCTTCAGCGATAGCGGGTACTAGCTTCGCCTATTTTACCAACTCCCAGCAATTGCCTCTGGCCGCGTGATCCCCCCAATATTTTGGACACTCCTGGCAGCAGGGTGTAGTCGAAGGCAGAGCCGAGCGTTCGATTTCATTGTCAAGAGGTCCGAATCGGCCTGTCATATGTCGAAATCGCATGGCATTTATCATGACAAATTCTTAAGTCTACTGGCTGGAATAACACACCTGGCGACGCGTCTTTCTAGTCGGCAGCAGATGGCTTGAGCCAAGCCTGAGCAATGCCGCATGAATCAGAAAGGTCTTCGCTATGAATGAATTGCTCGTCGATACATGCGCTTTCGATGACAACATCGATACAATACGAGACCGCATGGTGCGGCATCCGGTTTTCGCGGAAATTCGTGATATCAAGTCCTTGCGGATCTTCATGGAGGCGCATGTCTTCGCGGTTTGGGATTTCATGTCTCTCGTCAAACGTCTGCAGCGCGAGCTGACCTGTATTGGGCTTCCCTGGCTGCCGCCGCGAGACCGGCGGGCCGCGCATTTAATCAACCAGATCGTCCTCGGCGAGGAAACCGATATCGGTCCAGGCGGTGAGCCAATCAGCCATCTTGAGCTGTATCTCGCGGCGATGCGGGAAATCGGTGCGAGCACCAAGAACTTCGAGCTTTTCAAGTCCGCCCTGGCAAGCGGCGCTACCCTTCGGACAGCCTTCGACCGCGCCGCCGCGCCGCCATTCGTCCGTGATTTCACCGGTTATACGCTCGAGGTGGCTCGCGAGGCACCCTTGCCCGTCGTGATGGCCAGCTTTTTCTACGGTCGGGAAGACGCCATCCCGGCCATGTTCAGCAGCCTGCTCGAGGGCTGGGGCGTCGACGCGGTGCAAGCCCCGATGTTCGTCTATTACCTGGAGCGCCACATCGAGGTCGATGGGGGCGAGCACGGCCCGGCGGCACAGGCCATTCTGGACAATGCGATCGGCGGCGACCCGCAGCTGCAAGCGCAGGTCTTGGCCGCGGCGCACGAAAGCATCCAAGCACGCATCGGATTTTGGGATGGACTGCTGACCTCGCTTCGCAATCGGAGTCGGACTAGTCCGGCTTGAACTTTAGAAGTGGATAACTTCATGATGAACAAGTTCCCTTGTCGATCCAAAGCTCTCGGTGCCCGATCGCCGCCGTACAGACGTCCAAGGACTCTTCACTGCCAGAGGTGAAGGTCGTCGTCGCGCCAGACCGCCAACGCCGGAGATTAGGCTTATTGACCGGCATGCCAACGCCGTAGCTTTGGAGCATCAGCTCCTCGGCCGGTGCAGAATTGTCCGGGCCAAGGCAAGCGCCCGCTCCGGCGTCTCGGCTTCGAATTCTTCCTCTGCCCATTCGGCCTCGGCGCGGAAATATGCGGTATACGTTTCTATAGGAGGTTCCCCTTTCTTGGCTGCCCACGGTCGACGGCCTCAATGCTGGCCTTGTCGCTTCCGTCCGACTCCCGAGACGGTGCGGTGCATTCTTCCGCGCTGGCCAGTGCCTGTTCGATCACTGGATCGCGGGGCATGCAAGGTGCCGGCGTCAGAAAAAAGGCTTGCAGCCATCGCACCCGCAACCGCAAGCGCAAGATATCGACGCCGGCGCCGTTTCGCGGGGTCCGGTCCGCGCTGCTCCCTGCAGCGCGGCTGGAATTGTCTACCCGGAAATCGCGAGTGCGTACCGCAAGGGTCGCGTGCCAGAGCCACCTCTACCGCGGGGCCGCTTGCTCGGGCGACAATTCGCCGTCGATGAAAGCGTGCAGGTCCGTTTAGCTTACCGCATCGCCCATCGGCCGCTTTCCTCAAGTAACGCCAGCAACCGCTCGCGGGGGCGAGCGAGCCTAGACATCACCGTGCCGATCGGCACGCCGAGGTCACCGGCGATTTCGCGATAGCACAGGCCCTCTAATCCGTTCAGCAGCAGCACCTGGCGATGCTCTAAAGTCAGCTGGTTTATTGCGCGGACGACATCCATCGATAGGGCGGCACCGTCGCCCGACGCTCCATTCGAGAGCGTGTCGCTAGCCGTGTCCAAACTTTTCGCCTCTTCGGGCCGACGGCGTCGCAGCCGAACCCGGTCTATGTTGGGGTTACGTAAGATCGTAGGTAACCAGGCAAAAATAACCCTCTGGTCCTTTATGGTGCTCCGGCTCTTCCAGGCGCGCTCCATGTAGTCCTGTCCTGCACTAGGTCGTCGGCCGTGGAGACGTCTCCCATCAAAGCGATCGGGCAGCGACGCAGGCTCGGAAGCGCCTCGGCCAAGGCGGCTCCGAATTGAGCTGTTACGGGTGATGTTGGTGCCGAGAGTTCACCACGTGCTTCAGTCGGTCACCGTCAGGCGTGCATCTGCTTGATCCCGCCCCGGGGAGGGGCCGAACCATGCCTATACAACTGCCGATGCAGTCGCGCCGCGCGGACCACGACATCGTGCGCTAATGCGAGGACCAAGACCCCTTGACCGCGTAAACATCGCCCCTCTACCCTTCGCCAGCAAAATAACCGTCGCGCGCGGCCCGGGGGAACAAGCAATGGATACCGCCTACGCGGGGGTCCACGCACCCTCGGACCCGATCGACCCTCTGTCGCCGACCGAAGTTGCTGCCGCGGCCGCGATTGTCCGTAGGGTGCACAACCTTGGCGCAGGAATGCGCTTCGAGACCATCGTGCTGCGAGAACCCGAAGACACCCACCCGTCTGACCGCCACGCCTTCGTCTCGACTTACGACATTGCGACCGGCGACTTGTTCGAGGCAATCGTCTCGTTGACCAAATGCACTGTCGAGAGCTGGACGCCTCGCCCCGGCGCGAAGCCGCGTATCGCGCCAGACGAATTCCTGCTCGCCGAGAAGATCGCCAAGGAAGATCCGCGCTTCGTCGAGGCCTTGGCCAAGCGCGGCATCACCGACCTCTCACTCGTCTGCAGCGATCCCTGGTCCTGCGGCGTGTTCGGTTATGCCGACGAGGAGGATCGCCGGTTGATCCAGACCATCACCTGGGTGCGCAATCGACCCTACGACAACCACTACGCGCATCCGGTCGAGGGCCTCAGCGCGCTGGTGGACATCAACCGCGGCGAGGTCCTGCGGATCGACGACTTCGGCGTCGTGCCGGTGCCGCGTGAGGAGGCCAACTACGCCGCGCGCTTCCAGAAAACCTGGCGCGCGGGCCTCAAGCCGATCGAAGTGGTGCAACCGGAAGGGCCGAGTTTCACTGTCGATGGCTGGGGCGTGGAGTGGTGCGGCTGGTCGTTCCGTGTCGGCTTCACGCCGCGCGAAGGGCTGGTGCTGCACGACCTGAAGATCCGCGACGGCGATCAGGTCCGCAGTATCCTCAAGCGCGCCAGCCTCGCCGAGATGGTCGTGCCCTATGGTCACCCGGCCGGTGTGCATCCGCGCAAGAACGCATTCGACTGCGGCGAGTATGGCATCGGCGTGCTCGCCAACAGTCTGAAGCTCGGTTGTGACTGCCTCGGTGCGATCCATTACTTCGATGCGGTGGTCAACCGGATCGATGGCACCGCGCAGGTGATCGAGAACGCCATTTGCCTGCACGAGGAAGATTGCGGGATTCTGTGGAAGCATACGGATTTCCGGACCGAGGAGACCGATATACGGCGCAGCCGGCGGCTGGTGATCTCGTTTATCGCGACCGTCGGCAACTACGAATACGGGTTCTACTGGCACCTGTATCTCGACGGCACCATCGAGCTGGATGTGAAGCTGACCGGGATCATCAATACCGCGGGCCTCACGCAGAGCGGCGAGACCGGTCGGGGGACGCGGATCGGGCCCGGCGTTGTGGGCCACATCCACCAGCATGTCTTCAATGTTCGCCTCGACATGGCGGTGGACGGGCCGAACAATACTGTTGTGGAGGTCGAGACGGTCGCCGAGCCGCCTGGGCCGGACAACCCGTGGCATAACGCGCTTTCGGTCGTCGAGACGCCGCTGCTGACGGAAAAGGCCGCGCGCCGCAGCGTCGACCCCTCGCGCATCCGCTGGTGGAAGATCGTCAACCGGGAGCGCACCACAGCGCTCGATCACCATCCCGGCTATCGGCTGTCCGCGCACAGTGCGCTGCGCACGCCGATGGCAGCGGACAACCAGATGGGCAAACGGGCGGGCTTCGTCGGTTACGACATCTGGGTGACGCCGACCTCCGCCGCGGAGCGTTGGCCGGCTGGCGACTACGTCAATCAGAGCCCGTCCGGGGAGGGTCTGCCGGCCTGGACGGAACAGGACCGGCCGGTTGCCGATCGCCCGATCACGGTATGGCACAGCTTCGGCCACAATCACATCGTACGGCCGGAGGATTTTCCGGTACAGCCGGTGGTGCACTGTGGTTTCCTGCTGCAGCCGTTCGCCTTCTTCGACCGAAATCCGACACTGGACATACCGCCGGCAACGTCCTTTCACAGTTGCCGTGCCTAGGGGATATCAGGGGGACTGAATGACCGATATGAAAAGGACGCCAGGTCGACGGGCCGTCGTCAAAGGCCTTGGTGCCACGCTGGCGGCGCCACTGGCCATGCCCTTCGTGGCGCCGGCGCTGGCCGCCAATAACACGCCGATCCGTTTCGCCGTCGTCGCGGCGCAGATCGCCGACCACACCGACTACCTCAATGGCGCCATGATGGCGATGGAGGAGATCAATGCCGCCGGGGGCGTGAACGGCCGCCCGATCAAGATCGAAAGCCACGACATCGACTTGTTCACGCCGGAGGGCACCCAGGCGGCCATGCGGGCGGTTGCGGACTCCAAGCCGCACGCGATTGGCTGCGCCTTCACGATCGTCCGTGTTCCGGCGCTTGAGGGGCTGGGAGACTACAAGGCGCCCTACCTGAGCGGCGACACCAATTTCGATATGATCAGCTATGCCAAGAAAAACCGAGCAAGATATTGGAATTTCTTCCAGGTCGATCCGCCGGAGATCTACTACGGTCAGATGTTTCCGCGCTTCCTGGAGAAGGTCGCGGCCAGCGGCGTGTGGAAACCCACCAACGAGAAGGTCCACATTATCCGCGAGCAGAACAACTACAACATGACGATAGCAGAACAAGTCGTCAAGACGCTGCCCATTAGCAAGTTCAAGCTGGCGAAGATTACTGACATCCAGTACCCGGTGCAGGACTGGGGACCGGTCATGCAGGCGATCAAGGAGGAGGGCGCCGGCACGATCATGCTGGATTATTGGGTGGGCGCCGAGGAAGCGGCATTCTGCCAGCAGTTCGTGGCCGACCCGGTCAAGGGCGCGCTGGTCTACATCCAGTACGGGCCGTCACAGCCCGAGTTCCTGAACGTGGCCGGAGCCGCGGCGGAAGGCTTCGTCTGGTCCACGGTGTTGGGCGTCTACAATGACGCGCAGGGCGCGGCGTTCCGCAAGAAATACGCGGCGAAGCACCCGGGGGTGATCGGGCTCTGTTACAACGGTTCGGCTTATGACACGACCTACATCCTGAAGAACGCCTGGTCGAACACCGACCCGGACGACTTCAAGGCGATGGCAGACTATATCCGCACGCACCCGTACCGTGGCGTCGATGGCGCCGTGGTGCTCGACAACGAATACCAGGCGGCGCTGCACTATCCGCTGCAGACCGAGGACCTCAACAAGGGCATGGCGCAGCTCTACTTCCAGGTGCAGGACGGGGCGCACAAGATCATCGAGCCCACGGTTCTCGCCGAGTCGAAGTTTCGCTCTTTCCCCTGGGTCTGACGCGTGCGTGACGCAGTCCCGGAGGCGGGTTAGTGGCGACGCCGTCGATCCCGGCGTTGTTTGCCTGCGAGAACATCCATATCCGGCTTGGTGGACGGGTGATCCTCGATGGCATCTCGCTGGGCATCCGGCCCGGCGAGATCCTCGGCGTGGTCGGGCCAAACGGCGCCGGCAAGACCACGCTGTTCGAGATCCTGTCCGGTCGCTACCAGCCGAACCAAGGGCGGGTGATCCTGTCCGGCCGCGACGTGACGGCACTGAAATTGTTTGCCCGGGCCCGGCTGGGCATTGGCCGCACCTACCAATCGCCGGTCGTGCCGGACGCGTTGACGGTTGGCGAGGTCTTCCGCGCCGCAAGGCAGGCGTACCCGCCGTACCTGACCCGCTTTCACGCCGAATGGGCAGCCGAGAAGGTCGGGCTGCGGGTGCCGATGTCGGCGTCCGCTGGCGGCCTTGAGACGTTGAACCGGCGAAAACTGCTGCTCGCCTGCCTGGTGATGCGCCGCCCGCGGGTGATGCTGCTCGACGAGCCGGCCGCCGGCCTGATCAACTCGGAAATCGACGAACTGGACAGCATCATTCGCCATTTTGCCGGCGAGATGAATGTCGGCGTGATGCTGGTCGAGCATCGGCTCGAACTGCTTTCCGCCATTGCCGATCGCGTTGTGGTGCTCGACCTTGGCAAGCTGATCGCCGAAGGCGATCCCGAAACGGTGTTCGACGATCCTCGTGTTCGCGCGGCGTATTTCGAGACGGAGCCAGCATGACAGACATTCTGCGCGTCGCGGATCTGTCCGCCGGTTACGGTCCGCTCGGAGTGCTGCACAACGTTGATCTCACCGTCCGTGCCGGCGAGCGCGTCGGCATTATCGGGCTGAACGGGCATGGCAAGTCAACATTGCTGAAAGCGATTGCCGGGCTGACGGGGTGGCAGAGCGGCTCCATCAAGCTCGACGGCGCGGAGATCGGCGGCACGCGCAGCCAGGGGCCGGGGCGTTATACGCACAAGATCGTCCGCATGGGGCTGGCGCTGATGCCACAGGGTGACGCGCTGTTTCATGGTCTTACGGTGGCCGATCATTTGGACAGTGGCGCCTACACACCGCGCGCCTGGCGCGAGCGCAAGCAACGGCGCGAACGCGTGCTTGGCATTTTTCCACCGCTGGAAAAACTGCTCGGCCAGCCGGTAGGCAGGCTTTCGGGCGGTGAGCGCCGCATGGTCGGTCTGGCGCGCGGACTGATGGACGATGCCAAACTACTTCTGGTGGACGAGCCTTCGCTTGGCCTTGCGCCAAAGATCAGCAAAGGCCTCATCGAGGCGCTGATGCAGATCGACATCAAGAACGGTGCGATGGTGATCGCGGAACAGAACCTTTCGCTGCTGGAAGGGAAGGTCTCCCGGCTGATCGGGCTGCACGCCGGTAAGCTCAAGGGCGGCGCGGCGGCGCCCGAGACTGTCCTGACACCGCATACGCATCACCATCACCACTGAGTTTTCCGCTGCGACAGGCAACAGGCGAGTAATCGAGGGCGAATGGATCCATATTATCTGGCGCTGACGACAATCACCCTGGCTTCGATTTACGGGCTGCTGGCGCTCGGGATCTCGATCATCTGGTCTAGCCTGGGCATGATCAACATGGCCCAGGGTTTCACATTCGCCGTCTCCGGCTATGGCGCCTGGCTTGCCGCGCAGAATATCAGCACCAACGGCTTCGTGGTGGTCGCTGCCGGCGTGATCACGGGCGCGCTGGCGGGGGCGTTGATCGGCGGCATCGCGTTCATTCCGCTGTATGACAAGCCGAATTTCCCGTTGCGCAGCCTGATTGCGACGCTGGCCATCAGTCTGATGGGCGGGCAGTGCCTGCTGTGGGTGTTCGGGCCGCGCGTGAAAGCGCTGCCGAAGATCTTCGGCTTTGGCAACTACCATATCGGCTCGGCTGTCGCGAGCCATGACAAGGTCGGCTCGATCGTGTGTTCGGCGATCTTGCTGTTGATGACGCTGGCTTGGATGAAGCGCAGCCGCCGTGGGCTGGAAATCCGGGCGATGATGCAAAACCCGGAGGGCGCGGCGCTGGTCGGCGTCGGGCTGCGTTCGACCGCAATGGCGGTGATGATGGTGACCGGAGCAATGGCCGGCCTCGCCGCGGTGCTGCTGTCGCAGAACTACTTCATCAGCCCGTTTGCCGGCACGACACCGTTGGTGAAAGGTATGGTGGTCGCTCTGGCCGGCGGCCTCGGCAGCGTGGCAGGGGCGTTGATTGCGGCTATCCTGATTGGCTTCATCGAGTCCGTCACAGCGGTCGGCCTGGGCGGCCAATATGTTCTGATCACGCAATTCCTGTTCATCATCGCCGTGCTTCTGGTCCGTCCGCGCGGGATCGCCGGCATGATAGAGCATGCCCGGGAGTAGAGAATTGCCAGCCGATGTGCCGGTCGAAATGCCCGTGAATGAGGCCGCGCCGAGCAGGCCGGAGGTGCGTCCGGGGGGAATGCCACCGATGCCGCTGATCGGCCGCAGCCACGGTCACCGGCGTTGAGGGGCTACGGCCGCATCAGTTGGCGGCGCTGGCGCTACCCGTTCACTCGCCGCACGCCGCTGCTGTTCGAGACCACCTACAATCCGATCACCCTCGAAGCCGAACGCCGCATTGTGGACCGGCGCCCGATCTTTTGGCTGTTCGCGCTGATCGTGCTGGCGATTGCGCCGCCGCTGTTTGGCAACAATTCGTTCGTTGCCGCTGCCACCACCTTCGCGATGTATGCCGCGATCAACGTCGTTTGGATGCTGACCATCGGGACCGCCGGAATCTTCTCGCTCGCCAGTCTTGCGACCGTCGGCGTGGGTGCTTACGGCACCGCTGCCCTGTCGGTGTATCTCGGCTTTCCGTGGTGGGCGATGTGGCTCTCCGGGCCGTTTTTCGGGCTGGTATTCGGCGTTTTCATCGCCATTCCGGCGATCCGGCTCGAGGGATTTTACTACGCGCTGCTGACGGTCGGCATCGCCGAACTGTGCCGCGTGTATGTCGTGCAGTCGCAGCCGCTGGGTGCCGCCAACGGGGGCCTGTTCGGCGCGGATGGCTTCGTGCCGGACGGCATGCCGGAGCGGCACGGGCTGGTCCTCGGCTACTATGCCGCGTTCATTATGTTGCTGGGGGCGCTGACGCTGTACCGCATGGTCGACGGCCAGCGCCTCGGCCGTCTGCTGCGCGCCGCCCCTGAGCAGCACGAGGCGTTCGCCGAGGCGCTGGGGATCAACTACCGTGCCGCGCGAATCCAGGTGTTTCTGATTTCGTCGGCGGCATTGGGCGGCGTCGGCGGGTTCTATGCAACCTTGCTGCACGGCGCGTCTCCGTCGTTGTTCACTATCGACCAGTTGTTGCTACTGCTGGCAATGATCGTGATCGGCGGCATCGGCACCACCGAAGGCGCGGTGCTGGGCACGCTGATCGTCGTCCTGCTTGACAAGGTGTTCATCGGTCTGGGTCCGACGCGGCTGATCTTGATCGCCGCGATCATGCTTGGGACTGTGTTGTTCCTGCGCGGCGGGCTGTTCGGAATTCCCGCACAGTTCCAGGCCTGGCGCGGAAAGAAGCAAAGCGAACGCCGGGCTGCGCGGTCCGGCAAAGGAGGCGAAGTCATGTCCGACGAGGCTACGGGGATCGCCGACAGGCAGGCTGTCTATCTCCGGCGGTTTGACGCGCAACTGCGTGCCGAACTGAAGCGGCTCATCAACGACCAGCTCATTGAAGAGCACCGAACCACCGCGGGCAAGCGGCGCAGCGACGCACTGGAGCGTGTGCTGACCTACTTCCGCCGCGCCGAGGTGGTCGACAAATACGCGCTACTCGCGGTCAAGCCATTCGCGGAATACCGCATCGTCGCCCTGTCCGGGCGCCGCGGCGTGCCGCCGCGCGTAGTGGACGACCAGGTGTTCCACACCCCGGAGGAAGCGCTGCACGGCGTTTTCCTCAAACGGGTGCAGGGCCTGATGGAATCCTGAAGGCGGACGAGGGAGCACAGCGATCATGGCCAACATCCGCATCTCCGCCTACACCGACAAGCTGTCGGTCAAAGCCGGCGACACGCTCGAAGTGATGGTGAGCGCCGAACCTATCGATACGGTGCGAGCGCACCTCGTGCGCCTGATCCACGGCGACGAGCACCCGGATGGGCCGGGGTTCATCGAGCAGGCTGTGGGCTCGCCGATCGATCGCGATTGGCCGGTGCGCAGGCAGTACATCCAGAAGGGCAATTTTCTGCGCGTTGACGACACTGAGAACAAGCTCGCGCCGGCTGGCCCGATCACGCTGCATGCTTACATCTTTCCGACGCTGCCGGACGCAGGCCGGCAGATGATGCTCGGACGCTGGTCGGTAGACGGCACCGAAGGTTTCGGTCTGGGGATCAATCCCTCCGGGCGGCTGGAATTCTGGGTCGGCAACGGGACGGCGACGGACGCGGTGGCGGCGGAAGTGAAGCTGATCCCGCGCGTGTGGTACTTTGTGGCGGTGAGCTACGATCCGGCGAGTGGTGCCGCGACACTATATCAGGAAGCGGTGATCAACCGTTACAACAGCCTGCTCTCGAAGATCGTGCCCTACGACTATCGCTCGCATGTCAGCGAGACGCTGCGCGTCCGCCCGACCTTGCCGGAACACGCTGGCTTCCTGATCGGCGCCGCGACCGAACGCAACGCGGCGCGCGGGGCGTTCTTCAGCCAGTGCTACAATGGCAAGATTGATCGCTGCGGCGTGCAGGGAGCGGCGCTCAGCCGTACGGGGCTCGACGCGATCCGCACCGGCGGCACGCCGGACAATGCTGGCGTGCTTGCCTACTGGGATACCTCGGCCGGCTACACCGAGCGCGGCATTGCCGATCTGGTGGTGGATGCCGGGCCGTTCGGTTTGCACACCGAGGGGGTCAACCGCCCGGTGCGTGGACAGACTGGTTGGAACTGGGGCGGGCGCAAGGACTGTTTCCATCTCGCCCCGCAGGAATTCGGCGGCATCGAGTTCCATGCCGACGCGCTGATCGACTGCCGGTGGGAGCCGACGCTGAGGCTGACCGTCCCGGCCGACCTCAGGAGCGGGGTCTACGCGGTCAAGCTGACCGCCGAGGATGTCGAGGAATACACCCCCTTCATCGTTCGGCCGACCACACCGAAGGCCGCGGTCTGTCTGCTGATCCCGACCGCCAGCTATTTGGCCTACGCCAATAGCGGCTCGGCGTTCGACGGTGCGCTGTTGCAGTCGATCATCGCGGTCACCCCGATCTTTCGGGAACTCGATGTCGAGGTCTACAAGAATAACGTCGAGTTCGGTCTGTCTACCTACGATATGCATGATGACGGTGCGGGCGTCTGCTACAGTTCCTATCATCGCCCGATCATCAATATGCGGCCGAAATACCGTACGCCCGGCGTCGGTACTCCGTGGCAATTTGCCGCCGACCTGTCGATTATCGGCTGGCTGGAGGCGATGAAATACGACTACGAGGTCATTACCGACGAGGACTTGCACCGCGACGGCGTTGCCGCGCTGAAGCCGTACCGCGTTGTGCTGAACTGCACGCACAACGAGTACTATTCAGAGCGCATGATGGACGCCACCGAAGACTATCTCGCCGATGGAGGCCGGTTACTTTATCTGGGCGGCAACGGCTACTACTGGTGCGTCGGCTTCCGCGACGACGAACCGTGGGTCATGGAGGTTCGCAAACTGGAGGGAGGCTCGCGCGCCTGGCAGGCGCGTCCGGGCGAGCATTACCTCACCAGCACCGGCGAGCGCAGCGGGCTGTGGCGGCATCGCGGGCGCCCGCCGCAAAAACTGGTCGGTGTCGGCTTCACCTCCGAGGGTATGGACATGTCGGTGCCGTACCGCCGCATGCCGGATAGCTACCATCGCGCTGCGTCCTGGATCTTTGCGGGGGTCGAGGGCGAGATCTTCGGCGATTTCGGCCTCACCGGCGGTGGTGCCGCGGGCATGGAGATCGACCGCTACGAGTTGGCGCTCGGCACGCCGCCGCACGCGCGTGTGCTGGCCTCGTCCGAGCCGCTCACTGACAACTATCCGCTGGTGCAGGAGGAGATCTATTTCATGACGCCGGGGCTGGGCGGCACACAGCACCCCTGGGTGCGCGCCGACCTGGTCTATTTCACCACACCCGGTAACGGCGCCGTCTTTTCGACCGGTTCGATCGCCTGGGGCAGCGCACTGCCTTGCGGCAACTTCCAGAACTCGGTCTCGCGCATTACCAAGAACGTTGTTGACGCTTTCCTGATGCCTGGTCCGTTGCCCGGCAGCCGCTAGCATGGGAGTGAGAGGCGCCGATGCAGAAGCCCGCATGACTCCAGAACAGCGCTGCCAAATAGAGCATACGTTCACCGCGATCGGACACTAGGTGACCGGGGTCAGCTTAGTCACGCGGCTCGGGTTCATCTCGGCCATGTACAGGTTGCCGGTGCGATCGCCCCACATTCCGTGCGCCCCGTTCAGCATCGGCCGGCAGCGCGCGAGCAGTATGCCGTCCGGGGCAAGCATGCTCAATCGTGGTACCTGATCGGTCACGAACAAATGGCCGGCTGCGTCCTGGAAGATGTCCATCGGGTGGTAGAAGTCTGCCCAGATGGCGAGCAATTCGCCCGCAGAGGAAAACACCTGCAGCCGGTTGTTTTCGCGATCCGTCACCGCTACGCGCCCGTCCGCCAACGCCCAGATTCCGTGGGGCGTCGAGAAGTGGCCGGGCGCCTCGCCGGGTTGGCCCCACGTCGCGATCAGCTCGCCATTGGCTTTGAAGCGATGCACCCGGCTCGCGCCGTAGCCATCCGCGACGTAGATCTCGCCGGAAGGCGCGATGGCAACATCGCAGGGATGATTGAACGGCGCGTTGGGTTGGTGCCGCCGGCCGATGCCGCCGATCCTCCTGCCCTGACCATCGAATACTACAATCTCATGCGCATCGCGGTCGACTACGTAGATACGTCCATCGGGACCGATCGACAGCATGTGCGCGTCGACGATTTCCTCGCCCCAGGTTGCCAGACGCCGGCCGTCCGGCGCGAGCTCGGTCACCGCCGGTTGTGCCGCGTCCACATAACAGTCGGTGCGCAGCAACACGAATACATGGCCGCGCTCGTCGCACACAACATCGGTCACCTTGCCGGCCCCTGACGGTAGGTCACCCCAAGGACGCTCAATTCGATAGCGTTGCTGGCCCAGTGCAACGAACAATGGTTGGCGTGCGGTCATAGTCGGCCCTCTGCGACGGAGGGGCCCAGAGTAACGCGTTTCCCTACGGGCGATACGGGGACTGCGTCGGCGCCGATGGAAAGGTTTCGCGAGGGTCCATCATGGTTCACCCTGCTCACATTCGACCCCCGCCCGCAACCGTGCGGCCACGACGGAGCCGCGGTGGTTGAAAGTGGCGCCCAGGGCGATAGTGCCCGCGGTGGCCGGCCTTGATGCCGATCGGGATGCCGTGCAATGCATCGACAACCTCGCCGCTCGCTTCGGCGGCCTTCGCGGGCCCCAAAGGGTCGCCGGAGAAACAGATAAAACTGTGCAAGTCGGAGTCGAGGCGCGCGATGTGGTCGAGCGTTGCCCCCACCAGCGCGACGGGGGAAAGCGACCCCGGGGCGGAGCTGCGCCGCGACCGAGGCTCGCGATCCTCGACCGCGACGGCGCGATAGGCCTCCATTGTCGCCTCGCGAACCGCTGGGCGGCATCAGCTAATATCGCGCATCGGAGAAGCGCGCTACGTCGCACTTTGTTTGAGGTGCCGATTCACGCGGAAATCGTGATCGCTTCGCGACTCACGCTTCACCGCGATCGGACACCAGAGGACGCCGACGTCTCAGACCGAGACGCCGGCGTGGGAAGGTGAAGGGTCAGCGGATCGCCTCGATGCTGATGAAGGTGCCGGTGAACCCGACGGCCTTTGGCACGGTCATGTTCAGGAAGAAGGTCGCTCGACCATCCTTCTGTGCCGCCGCGGCGATGAGGTCGGTACGCACATTTTCGACGATGTGCACGCCGTTGTCAGCAAGCAGGTGGACGTGAACAGGGAAGGAAATAGCCGCGCTTTCGCCCGGGATGACCTCCACCGCCCAAGTATCGGCGCCAACGAGCACAACCTTCTGCGAGGTGAGCCACTCGGCCGCGGCTTTATTAATCCCGGGCTCCGAGGCGTTGTAGACCGCATTCATGGCGGGGTACTGCAGAAACAGATCTTCCCAGCCGGTGTTAAGGAAGACAGCATCACCTTCCCGCAGTGTGACGTTGTACATCTTGAGGCCGGCCTGTAGATCAGCCGCGGTAATGACGGTGCCTCCGTCGAGGCAGTCGCCTTTGCAATTTGGGTTCTTCTTCAGCTTGCCAGCTTCCTTAAACACCCGGACGAGGTCAATGATCACGCCGCGGGTGGCGAAGCTCTTCAGATGCTCGAGACCGAGCCTCTTCAGACCATTCTGAGTGACGTATTTTCCCATCGGCGTCTGGTTATAGTAGCAGTCCATGATGCCGATATGGCCGAGCCCGTCGAAGTGTGTTCCGACGTGGCTCTGGCTGATCCAGGTGTCCTCCATATACGTCATCCTATTTTCGCCGTATTGGGCGCCCGGCACCAAAGACGTTGCCGTCAGGATGTCCTTGGAAAAGCGTGTCCCGTATAGCGGAATGCCATCCACCAGAACGTTGGCCATGGAGATCTTTTCGCCGGTCTGGATTTCCGCCGCAGCGGCCTTGGTGACCGCATCGGTAATTCGATTGCTCGCACCGGTCTGATCATCCGGCCCAAAGGGTGACGGTTTGATCAGCGTCTTACAGTCACTACTTTGAGCGAATGCTGCTCCTGATGCGCCGATCGCAACAACGGCAGCCACTGCGGCTCGGGCCGCAAATATTCTTAGTTTCATTTGTTCCTCCCTTTTAACCAATGTATCCACCCAGTATCGCGCATCAGAGAAGCGCGCTACGTCGCACTTAGTTTGAAGTGGCCGATTCACGCGGAAATTGTGATCGCTTCGCGACTCACGCTTCACCGCGATCGGACACTGGCTCCTCTATCTTCTATCACCAGCTTGTCGGGATAACGCTCATACCGAAAGACTTCGAATTACCCCCCGGTCTTGTGGACAACTTAGCGGACTGTTCGGTTTTGATTTGCGGAAGGCGGCCCCAGATCAAGCATCTGTAGCTTTGCCGACAGTTTATGCAGTGCGTGCCCGCGAGCTAATCGCAGTCGGCAGCCACTATTCGCGCGCGCTCCGCTGATTTTTGTCAAGTGGGCAGAATTAGGATCCCAATGCGCCCGGCCACCTCTTTCGCCACATCCACGACGACGGTTGGCTCTGCGTTGTGCGCCGGCTGCTGATATATTCGGTCTGACGGATACCAGGGCCTGGGTCAAAGGCCCATGGCTCTGTGTCGATTTCACTGCCCTTTGCGGAAGGTGAATGGCTGGTCAAAAAGCATGGTACCAAGACGCGCCGGTCTTGGCGGAGGCTGCATCTCGGTGGGACGCCGAGACCGGCCAGATCGTGGCATCGGCGTTGACCAGCAAAGAGATCGACGATGGCGTCCCGTCCGGTCCCTTGCTCGAGCAAAGTCACCGACTCGCTGTCCTCGTTCACCGCTGATGGCGCCTACGATCAGGAAGGCGTCTACGCCGCGGTCGCCACCCTGAAGCGGCGGTGACTGTACGTCGCGCTTTGTTTGAAGGGGCCGATTCACGCGGCAATCGTGATCGCTTCGCGACTCACGCTTCACCGCGATCGGACACTAGAACAGGCGCTCCAAAGTCGGGGCAGCCATCGCCCGATGGAAACAAGTAATCGGCGGCGGGCTGTGCTGGCGTATAGACGAACGTCGTGCGAGTGAAGTCGAGGTGGCGGTCCATGTCTTCAACCGCATGCTGGCGCTCGGACGCCCGAACTCTGTCCGCATAGTCTTACCCAAACGCCGGTTGGGTCCTTGCGTGAGTACCTGTGATCCCCGCAGCACGCTGGCCAGGCTGCGCACCCTTACGTCGCTGCCCGCGAATAGGGCATGATCCCTGCGCCATCCGTATGTCCGCAGGAGTGCCCACGACCGTGACCCGTTCGCTTCGCATCGGTTTCGATATCGGCGGCACGTTCACCGACTTCGTTCTGACTGATCCCGCCACCGGCGCGCTTCGCCTGCACAAGCTGCTTACAACGCCGCAGGATCCGGCGGTCGGCGCGTTGGACGGGCTGCGCCGTATCATCGCCGATCACGGCGCCGCCCTCGCTGACGTGGCGGAGATTATTCACGGCACCACGCTCGTCGCCAACGCGATCATTGAGCGCAAGGGCGCGGCGCTGGGCCTGATCACTACAGCCGGCTTCGCC
>DASYBP010000374.1:0-4128 GCA_036500715.1 Rhodopila sp. | reverse complement strand
GCCTGTTCCGGCTGGCCGGCGTGGCGCGCCGCCTGGGCGGCCTGGAGCCAGCGCCCGACATCGCCGCCGGCTTGCGCCGCGGTCTGCTGGATGATGATGGCATCGGGGCTGGGGGGGCCGGCGGATCGGTGGGAAGGGTCGATCGCGGCCGTGTGCATGCAAAGCTTCCTGACAGCAACGCGGCTATTTCATACGCCCGCAATGTCGCGATGCAAGCTATTCTGACCCGGACAGCCGCGTCGCGCTTGCGATGGGCGAAGCGGGCGCCGATGATCCTGGCGAACCATCAACCGGAGAGGGCGCCACCATGAGTGTGCTGCGCGGCAACAACGGTCCTCGGTACCGCCACGCGGCGGGGGATTCAGCGGCCTATGAGACGATCGCGGTCGACAAGCTGACGCCGATCATCGGGGCAGAGATCGGCGGGGTCGATCTGTCGGCGGCTTTGCCGAACCACCAGATGGACGAGATCCACCGAGCGTTGGCGGACAACTGCGTGATCTTCTTTCGCGGCCAGCATCTGACCGAGGAACAGCATCTGGCGTTCGGGCGGAATTTCGGGCCGCTGCATATCCATCCGGCGGCGCCGCATGCGCCGGGACATCCGGAACTGATGGTCATCCGGGCGGACAAGGACAGCAAGCGGGCCAACGGCGAGGGATGGCACAGCGATGTGTCGTGCGACCCAGAGCCGCCGATGGGGAGCATTCTGTATATCAAGGCGTGCCCGCCGCGCGGCGGGGACACGCTGTTCGCCAGCATGTATGCCGCTTACGAGGCGTTGTCGGATCGCATGAAGGCGTATCTGGACGGGATGGTCGCGGTGCATGACGGCGAGGAATCGTATCGCGGTACGTACGCACACCTGGGGGTCGAGGACAAGGCGGTGTATCCGCGGGCCGAACATCCGGTGATCCGGACCCACCCGGTGACCGGGCGGAAGGCGCTCTATGTGAACCGGGGATTCACCAAGCGGCTGCTGGGGGTCCCGCGGGACGAAAGCGCCGCGATCCTGGCTTACCTGTATGACCATGCAGAGGATCCGCTGTTTCAGTGCCGCTTCCGGTGGATGGAGAACTCGGTGGCGTTCTGGGACAACCGGTGTGTGCAGCATCGCGCGATGTGGGACTACTGGCCGCACACGCGGTCGGGATTCCGCGTGACGGTGGCGGGGGACAAGCCGGTTTGAGATAGATGGACGCGCTCTGTGGGCGTCGCGGAAGTGGTTTGCTTCCGCTGTCGATGACGGTCGGGTCTAGGCGAAGCTGACAGATGGCTCGACGGAGCGTGAGCCAGACCCCGCAGCCTGTCTCCGGTCCGATCCCAGTGATGACCGGTGAGGCGGCGCGGCTTGCCTTTCTGGGATGGCTGGAACAGGAGCGCCATGCGGCGGCCAATACCGTCGAAGCCTATGGCCATGCGCTGGCCGGGTTTCTGCGGTTTCTGACCAACCACCTTGGGGGCGAACCGGATCTGGCGACGCTCGCGGTGCTGCGGGCCGCGGACATACGGGCATGGCTGGCGGCGCTGGCAAACGAGCGACTGGCGGCGGCATCGCGGGCGCAGCATCTGTCGGCGCTGCGGGGGTTCGTTCGCTTCCTCGGCCGCCGGCACGGCGTCGAGATCGCGGCGGTGCGCCTGGTTGCGACGGCGCGTGCCCGTGTCGCGTTGCCCCGAGCCCTGACGGTCGATCAGGCGCGAGATGTGGCGGACCATGTGGGTGACGTTGCTGACGATCCGGCGATGCGGGCCCGGGACATCGCGCTGTTTTCGCTGCTGTACGGCAGCGGGCTGCGCATCGCCGAGGCACTTGGCCTGGATGTGCGGGACGCCATGGCGCTTCGCGGCAGCTTGTCAGTGACGGTCACCGGGAAGGGATCGAAAACCCGGATCGTGCCGGTGCTGCCTGTGGTACGCGCCGCGATCGAGGCCTGGCTGCAGCGGCATCCGGCAGCAAAGCCGGGGAACGCGCTGTTCCTGGGCGCCCGCGGCAAACGCCTCGATCCGGCGGTGGCACAGAAGGTGCTGCGAACCTACCGGCGGCTTGCCGGGCTGCCGGAACATGCGACGCCGCACGCGCTGCGGCATTCGTTCGCCACGCACCTGCTGGCCGGCGGCGGCGACCTGCGGTCGATCCAGGATCTGCTGGGCCATGCCAGTCTGTCGACGACTCAGCGGTATACTGCCGTTGATGACGCGGCGCTGCTGGCGGTCTGGCGGAAGACGCATCCGCGGGGGTAGCGCGGGGCGGAGGAGATGGCGGGGCTGGGCGCTGTCCCTTTGGTCTCTGGCCCGGGGCGCGGCGAACTGGCAGTATGGGGGGTAAGGACGACGGAGGATCTGGATGCCCACCTATGACTACGAATGCGGTGACTGCGGACCGTTCAGCGAGGTCCGTCCGATGGCGGAGTTTGACCGGCCACAACCTTGTCCGGATTGCGGGCAGAACGCGCCGCGCCTGCTGACGGCGCCCGCGCTTGGCGGCGGGGCGCAGGAGGCTGTCGCGGCGCCGGCGAGGTCCCATCCTGGCGGCTGCGCCTGCTGCGCGCCGCGGCGGCTGTCGGCGGAGGCGGTGTAGCCTTGTCCCGATATCATCGCCTGCGCGCCAATGTGTTGCCGGAGCCCAGGTCCTGAACGACCCGTTCGTTGCCGTTGGGCATTATCCAGGTGATCGCACTGGCCGATCCGACGAGCTGGATATTGGCACTCTGGCCGAAGGCGATCGAGACGGTGTTGCCTGACCCAAACATTTCCAGCTTGGTGCAGCCACCCCTCAAGGTCAGCTTGTTGTTGCTGCCCGCGATCTCGGCGCCGCCGCCGCAGTCCAGCGTTGCCGTCTGATTGGAGCCATGAATTCCGCACCCTCTCCTTGCGACGACAAGCGGTTGGGGAGAGTCCTTATCTGAGCGAAACCGCCGCTTTGCGCCCAGAAACTCGATTCCTTTGGATTGACGAACCAACCACCCGTCTGCGTGCAGCAACGACCATTGGGTGGGGCGAATCACAAGCGACGGCGGCGCAGCACCGCTTCCTGGATCAGCGGCATGCGGTCGTTGCCGAAATACATGTCGTCGCCGCCGACGAATATCGTGGGAGAGCCGAAGCTGCCGCGGTCGATCGCCTCCTGGGTGTTGGCGCGCAGCGCGTCCTTGATCGGTTGCTGATCGATCGCCGACAGCAGTTTCGGGGCGTCGATATCGAGCGACTGGCAGATTTCGGTTAGGACCGGGCTTTGCGAGATGTCCTTGTCGTCGGTCCAGTAGGCCTTGAACGTGGTTCGGGCGAAAGCAACGAGTTTGCCCTCGGGCTCCAGGACGATACAGGCGCGCATGGCCTTGACGCTGTTCACCGGAAAAACGGTGGGGCGGTAATGGACCGACAGGCCGAGGTGGCGCGCCCAGTCCTGTTGGTCCTTCTTGCTGTAGGCTGATTTCGCCGCCACGGGAGCGTCGCGGGAGTTGTAGACGCTTGGGTTGACGGCATTGAAGACGCCGCCGACGAGGAAGGGACGCCACCGGATCGTTACGCCAATTTCGTCTTGCATCCGCAATAGAGATTCGAAGGCGAAATAGGTCCAGGGGCTGGAGCAGTCGAAGAAACATTCCAGTTCGGCCATAGGAAATCCTTGACTTAAGCCGTGGATGGCCGGGCCAAGCCCGGGGTCAAGACAGTCATGGGTGGCCGGGCCAAGCCCGGCCCTGACGGATTTATGCTACCGGGACTGGCCGGGCGCGCTGGTTATACATGATCTTCTGGCGGCGCTCCTGCTCCTCGGGCGGCAGTTTTGATACGTCTTCGGAGAGGTCGGCCCCCACCGCCATGCCGCGCTGCACGGCCGGGCGCGCGGCGAGCTCTTCCTGCCAGCGCTTCACGTATTTGAATTCCTCGAGGTCCTGGCCCTGGCCTTGCCAGTTCACCGTCCACGGGTAGCTGATCATGTCAGCAATGGTGTACTCGTTGCCAGCGAGATATCTGCTTCCGTATAGACGATTGTTCAGCACGCCGTACAGGCGGTTGGCTTCGTCGGTGAAGCGGCGCACGGCGTAGGTCTGGTCGCCCTGCTTGTCACCGAGGCGGCGAAAATGGCCGCACTCACCAAGCTTGGGCCCTTGGTTGGCCATTTGCCAG
>DASYBP010000373.1:0-2085 GCA_036500715.1 Rhodopila sp. | reverse complement strand
TTCCAGCAGGCGCTTGGCCATGCCGAGCATGCCGGCCGCAATCGGCCGGCGCTCCTCGTCGTAGGTCGCCAAAAGTTTGTCCGGCGCACCGCCCAGCACGGCCGCGAGCTTCCAGCCGAGGTTGTAGCCATCCTGCAAGCTGGTGTTCAGGCCTTGGCCGCCGGTCGGCGGATGGGTATGCCCGGCATCGCCGGCCAAGCAGACGCGGCCGACCCGGTAGCGGTCGGCAAGCCGGGCACTCATCGAATAGACGGACGCCCAAATGACCGAATGCACAATGATGTCCCGGCCGGTCCGTTCGGAGATCAGCGCGGTTAGTCCCGCGGCGGTGACATCGACCTCGCCCTCCAGCGGCACCGGCGCCTGGATTTGAAAAAGAGGCGTCCCGGCAAGCGGGCACAACGAAATCTGTCGCGATCCCAAGCCGAACCGATGCCAGACGTCGGCGCTGAGCCCCTCCAGCTCGACATCCGCAACGATGGCGCGGGCCCCCAGCGTTTCGCCCGGGAAGTCGACGCCCAGCTCATGCCGCACAAAGCTTCGACCGCCATCGGCACCAACAAGATAGCGCGCGCGGACGGTTTCGTTTCCGACCTGCGCCGTGACCCCCTCGACATCTTGTGAAAAACCGGTCAGCTCCTGCCCGAATTCCGGCCTGTGGCCGAGTTCGGCAAGGCGCTCGCGCATCACGGCTTCAGTCAGAAATTGCGGCACCATCAGCGGCGCGTAATACGGTTCGGCCGGGATCGGAGTACAAGCGTCGCCGAACGGGGAGTCGACAAAACTGCCGTCCGGGCTGTACCCGCGGATTGGTGGATAGGGGCCGCCGGTCGCGAACAGCCGGTCGACAATGCCGTAATCCTCAAATATCTCCTGGCTGCGCGGCTGGATGCCCTTGCCACGCGAGCCTTGAAAGGGCTTGTCCGCTTTTTCGATCAGCCGGAAATCGACGCCGCGCCGGGCAAGGTCGATCGCAAGAGATAGTCCGGCCGAGCCGGCGCCACAGATCAACACGTCGGTGGCCGTTTGTTTCGTCATGATCGCGGCTCCAAACAGGTGTATAACGCACATACAGAGGAACTTGGCGACCCGTCAAGGAGGAACGTGCAAAATACACACGTTCGCCAGCACCTACGCCCGTTGCATGAGGCGCTGCTCGATCTGGTCGGGTTCATCAACCGACCCCAGAACGATGCGATCCTGCTGCGCGAGGCCGGCGTGTCGCTCGATCGTGCGCTGTTTCCGCTGCTAGTGCGCATCCAGCGCCGCGGACCGCTCGGCGTCGGCGAATTAGCGGACCTGGTTGGCCGCGATTACACAACGGTCAGCCGGCAGGTGGCGAAGCTGGAAAATCTCGGCTTGATCACGCGACAGGCGGGTAAGATCGATCGCCGTGTGACCGAGGCGGCTGTGACCGAGAACGGCAAGGCAGTGTCCGAACTGTTCGACGCAGCGCGTGAGCGGCTGGCGCAGAGAGCGCTCGCCGACTGGAGCGAGCAGGATTTGAAAGACCTGACCCGGTTGCTGCGGCGGTTCACGGACAATTTGATGCAAAGGGACGCTCCATAAAGCCGCGAGCCGCGCCGCTGCGCGCATCTCACGCTGTCGGGTCGATGCCGCTTTACACCGGCGCCATGCGGAAATAAGCGAGGGTGGTGAAGAGCCCGCCGAGGATCCACAGAACTGGGCCGGCGACGCCGGGCCAAAGCGGCATGTATCCGGGAATGAGCACGAAAAAAATGAGGCCCGTATCGGCCAAGGCGAGGACGCCGAGATCGATCCAGTAGCCCCACGCGTTGTTTCTGATATTCAGCGTCAGGGCAACAGCAATGCCCGCCACGCCGAAAAACAGCAGGTTCCAGGAATCCTGAAAGATGCGCGCTTGCGCCATTCCCGGCGCGAGCGCAGCACCCACGCGGTAGACGGCATAAGCTGCCATCAGGTGCAGGCATCCCCACAGCACATAGCAAATCGCGCCGGCGATACTCAGCTTGGTCATCGTGGAGCGCGCGCGGGGCCGCCCAACATGGTCGATCGTAGTCGTGGACATTCTGCTCTCCCGCTGCTCCGGGGGTGGCTTTCCTT
>DASYBP010000372.1:0-2357 GCA_036500715.1 Rhodopila sp. | reverse complement strand
CACGATCCCGGTCACCCGCTTGGCCGTCAGCGGCACATACCGCAGTCGCACGCCAGCGTGAATGGTGAAGTAGTCGACGCCCTGCTCCGCCTGTTCGATCAGCGTGTCCTTGAACACCTCCCAGTCCAGCTTCGTCGGGTCACCATCCACTTTCTCCAGCGCCTGATAAATCGGCACCGTTCCGATCGGCACCGGCGAATTACGCAGAATCCAGCCGCGGATGTTGTGGATGTTACGTCCCGTAGACAGATCCATCACCGTATCGGCGCCCCAACGGATCGCCCAGACCAGCTTCTCCACCTCCTCGGCGACGCCGGAGGTTACCGCCGAATTGCCGATGTTGGCGTTTATCTTCACCAGGAAGTTTCGTCCGATAATAACCGGCTCCAGCTCCGGATGGTTGATGTTCGCCGGGATGATCGCACGACCGCGGGCGATTTCGCTGCGCACGAACTCCGGAGTAATGAACAGCGGAATCTCCGCACCGAAGCTCTCGCCATCGGCCACCCGCGCCTCGGCCCCCTCGATCATCTTCGCTCGGCCCATGTTTTCGCGGTGGGCGACGTAGATCATCTCTTCGGTGATGATCCCGGCGCGGGCGAACTCATACTGGGTCACCATTTGGTCAGGCGCGGCGCCATAGATCGGCAATTCGGCCGGACAGGCGGGAACCAGCTTGTCGCCGGCGATGTTGCCGTTGTCTTCCGGTCGAACCGCACGCGGAACGACCTGGTTCAGCTTGCGGCGCGAAATCCAGGTGCGGCGGAGCGGCGGCAGACCAGCTTCCAGGTCGATCGTCACCGCCGGATCGGTGTAAACGCCAGAGCAGTCATATGCCCGATAAGGCGCTTCCTTGGCGCTGGGATCGAGCGCGATCTCGCGGAATGGCACGACGATGTCGGGCCGGTCTTCCGGACTGCTGTAAATCTTGCGGGAGCCTGCGATCGGACCGGTGGTCACCGAACTCGGGCGGGCGGTGGACTTCGACTGGACCGTCATGGATCTCTCCTTCGGCATAACGCGCGGATGTCCGCCGACGGTCGAAAACAGGGTCTTGTCGCCGTGCCCCGTCCCTCCGCCGGCATGACCCGGATCAGGTTCAAGGGTCATCGCACCACCGGTTTCCCCGGATTGCCGCGATATCTCAGCCCCGCTGATGGGGCACCCCTGGGTAATAGGGGAAGATGCGGCGGGTTTGGGGCAGTGTCAAATGGGTCCAGACACCAAATACGGTTTACCAGGATCAACAGGTTGGCTAGGGTAGCGTCACAACCCGGTCGAGCCGACAATGAACAGCGAAACCGTGCCGCTCGTGTGGATGGGCTTGGCCTTTGGCGTTGCCGCGATCCTTGCGCTGGCCGTGCTGACAACGCTCGGTTTTGATACGCAAAGCTTAGGGGCGGCGCTACGTGTGACCGCGCGCTGGTCGTTTCTGCTTTTCTGGCTGGCCTATGCAGGCGGGCCGTCGGCTGCGCTGTTCGGCCAGTCCTTCGTGCCGCTCGCTCGGAGCGGCCGGACTCTAGGTCTTGCCTTCGCAGCGGCACACCTCGTCCACGTCGGCCTTGTCGTCTGGCTGTATCGGATTTCGGCCAAGCCGCCACTGTCGGATTCGCTGTTCGCTTTCTTCGCACTGGGACTTGTCTGCATCTACACGCTGGCGATCTTGTCTTTCGGAGGGTTGTCGCAAGCGCTTGGCCCACGATGGTGGCGAAGGGTGCGATTTGTCGCGATGAACTACATACTGCTCGCCTTCGCCCGCGACTTTGTCCCAGCGGGAATTCATTCCGCCAGCCTGGCCAAGGGATACGCCCATTTCGTTGCCTACGCGCCATTCGCGGCGCTGAGCATTGCCGCGCCGCTTCTCGCTATTGCAGCCGCCGCGCGTCGGCGCCAGCCGGAACGTCACGCCGTCGCGTGACTGGAGCGGGTGACGGGAATCGAACCCGCACAGCCAGCTTGGAAGGCTGGGACTCTACCATTGAGCTACACCCGCACCGGCCGGTGAACCTAGCTGCACGGCTGGCGCAGCGCAATCATTCTTGACGACGCCGGCGCGTTCAGTATTGGCGGCTGCCAGCACAGGTCCCAACACAATACCTGACTGTGACGTTACCAGCAGTGGTCAGTCAAGGCGCCACCCTTATCTCCACCAGTGCCTGTGTCCGCCTGGTCCTGACGTGCTCGATCGCCTCGGCCAGCACCCCTGGCAGTTCGCCGCCGAGGTCCACCCGCGCCGTCCAGGCTCGGCTCGCGGCCGCTACTTTCGAGAAATCGGGCGTCGGATCCAGCGAGACCAGCGGAACCTGGTTGGTGCGCGAGGCATAGCCGTCCGGGTAGGTGCCCAGAACCGACTTCCG
>DASYBP010000371.1:0-2879 GCA_036500715.1 Rhodopila sp. | reverse complement strand
GATGTCGGGTAGTAAGGGCTCGCCGCGAATTAATTGAATCATGTGGCGGAGGGGGAGCCGTTCCTTCTCTCGTCATCCCCGCTCTCGTCATCCCCGCGAAAGCGCTAGGGGATTCTCACATCTCGTTGCAGTCGCATTTCGAGCAGCCTGCCGTGATGGATGGCATAGAACCGCTCCATGCCACGGCGGAAGGTGATTGGGCCGGGCGGCTTATAGTAGCAGTTCCAGCCACCCAGGCGCGCGATGACCCAGCTCGCCCGGGCAAGACTGTTGACAGGGTGAGAGTTCTTCTGCCGATCGGTGCTGCCTTCGAGTGTCGGGACCAGCGCTTCAATGGTGTCGGTTTCCGGCTCGGTGAACACCGTCGATGCCGCCAGTTGGTGTTTGCCGTCGCGCTCCTGGGTCAGTTGGATATCGATGCAGGCCGCCTTCACCGCCGCCGCCGCCAGCTTCACCAAACGTTCCGCGCTGGCGATTTGGCTGTCTTCCAGTTGCAGCCCCTGGGTTTTCATCACCCGGTGCAGTTGCTCGATGACCCAGCGCAGCTGGTACCAGCCGATGATCTGCCAAGCCGCGGCCGCGTCGGCGATCTCGTGCGTGGTCAGCAGCCGCCATTGCAGCGCCTCCACGCCGGCTGGTGGATCGATCTCGCGCGCCTCGACCACCCGCAACCGCACCGTCTTGGGCAGCGTGCGATCCGGCTCTTGCTGCGGGCGGCAGATCTCCACGTCACCATACCGCAATTCCAGCATGGCGGTGCGCTTGGACTTGCCGGGCTCGCGTGCCGGCAATTCAATCTTACGCCGTCCGGCGACCGCGAATTCGGCCGCTGCCGCGAACAGCATGCCGCCGGTGGCCAGCCGGCGGTCCTTCATGGTGCGGGTCAGCATATGGAACCCGGCCTCCGGCACCGAGGCCCATTTGGCGTAGATGTCGGATTCGCGATCGGACACCACCGTCACCATGGCGGCGGCGTGCAGCACCTGCTTCGCCTGCGCTGCCGCGTTCAGCCAGCGCATCGACTCTCGCCCTTCCAGCGGGCGCTCGCGATGTGGGATCGGGTTGACCCCGGGGCGGTTCCAGACCTCACCGCCGACCAGACCGAGGCAGGCGCCGCTCATGGCGTCCACCGCGATCATGGCGTGCACCAGCACGCCATACGCGTTGCCTTTCTTGACCGGGCCGAGGCCGCGACGGCGCTGCGCGGTGGTCGGAAACTTCACCTCGCAGGTGTCGTCGATCGCCAGCACGTGCCGTCCGGCGCAGGCGGCGCCGGTCTGCATACTCCAGGATGCGATGATCTGCGCGGCTGTCACTTTCTCATTGGCGAAAAAGCGATGGGTACGTTCCTCGCCTTTACGGTCGCCGCCCAACCGCTTGAGGCACACTGTCTTGCGCATGACCATCTGTTCGAGGATCGCACCCCCCTTTGTCGAGGCGCAGATCTCCGAAGGTCCCGAGTGACCAGTCCATGGCGGCTCCTGTGCTCCGGTTGCCGCGAGGCACCACAGCCTACCCGCGCCGCGTCGGGCCAATCACATTCCGATTCCCAGATTACTTGTGGGCATGCCCTAGCGCTTTCGCGGGGATGACGATCATGGAGCGACAGCGTCACCTCAAGTGCAGCGGTTAATTCGCGGCAAGCCCTAAGTGGGCGGAAGCGCGGCCTTACGATGCTGACATGGATGCTTCGTGCGAGGACCGCAGATGGACCATGGAGGATTCCGGTCTGTGCGATCGCCGCAGACCGGGAAAGTGCCCATCGTCGTAATGCGCGTCGAGCTCAGCGCGTTCGATCACGGCCCCGCCGGGCTCAATGATCCGCCGGACGTCGCAGGCCTGAGCCAGCAACTCACACGCGGTATGGATAGCGGCATCGCGTGAGCGCGCAGCGCGAGACGCAGGCAGTTGACCAGGTTCCGCAAACACAACATGCCACATCATCGATCCTGCTCCTTCCCTTTTGTTCCTGCTTTGTACCGCAGAGTCGTGGGGGAAGCAAGCCGCAATCGGCAACCGACGGACGAATGCCTCGGCATTGTCGCACCTGTACCACACCCATTGCGCGATCTACGCGCCCACCTGTCGCGCAATGCGGCGTGACTGCTTTGCTCTTATCAACCGGGTTGCCATCGGGTCATTAAACATGCATCTTTATTGGGGTCGCGCACCGCTGGCGGTGCGGACCGCGTTGGATGAGAAATGGGCGTCCAAGCGCCCACCTGTCACAGGAGGAGGGGTCCGCACATGACGACCGAGACGCCATCTCGCCTGACCTGGCTCACGCTGTGCGCCACGCTGGTGGCAGTTCCAGCCCTGGCCGGGCCCACGCAAACCGAGGGATCGTCCGTCGGCCCTCGCAATTTCGAAGACACCGCAGCCGGACAGGTCTTTATCTACGATGGCGGCCCGTTCAGCTCCGGCGTCAATGTGAACGCCCCTGCGAACAACTTCAGCTTCGACTTCAGCCACGAAAACGACACCGGCAATGATGCCACGGGTGTGATCACCCCGATCTTCCTCGAGCAAACGTCGGCCGGGAACTTTGAAGTGGTGGGGATCGGCACCGGTCATACGGTCAGCGTCGGTTCCAGCTATTCGTTCGATTTCGGGCTGACAAGCGGAACCAGCGTCGCAACCAACGGGACTTACACCTTCGGATTTATCAACGCCCTGGTGGGTGCCGATGGCGCCGCGACCACCATCAGCACAGGTACGGTGGACTGGGACGACCCAGCCGACGGCGGCCAGGGCGTTGGCGGTGCGGGCACTTCCAACGACTGGGTGTTCACCCCGACCGACAATGTCACTACCGTCGCCCTAGGCACGATATTTTCTACGACGGGCAATGGGGCAACCGCCCCCTATCTGCTGGACAG
>DASYBP010000370.1:0-13426 GCA_036500715.1 Rhodopila sp. | reverse complement strand
CGAATTGAAGTCCCTCGCCTTGATATGCGTCGCGCATCTGATCAGCCACTTCTACTATCTGGTGCTGATCCCATTGTTTCCCATGCTGAAAACCGGCCTTGGGCTTGGCTTCGTCGAGCTTGGTTTCGCCATTACTTTATTCAATATCGCCAGCGGCCTGGTGCAGACGCCAATGGGGTACGCGGTCGATCGCTTCGGCGCCCGTCGCGTTCTGCTCGGTGGACTGGTCCTGGGCGGCGCAGCCTACGTCTCGATCGGGATGTTTCCGGCCTACCCATGGATTCTGTGCGCCATGGTGCTGGCGGGCGTTGCCAATGCCGTCTATCACCCCGCTGACTATGCCATACTAGGCGCGGTGATCGATCCGGGTCGTCTCGGTAAAGCGTTTTCGATTCACACCTTCGCCGGGTTCCTTGGTAGCGCCATTGCGCCGATCCTGATGTTGCTAGGCGCGCAAACATTTGGCTTCCGGACCGCGATCATTGCCGCCGGTGCGATGGGTCTTCTCGCCGCCGTCCCGCTGGCTACGGCCGGCTGGCTGGATGGTCACACGGCAGCCGGCATGCCCGCGGACTCGGACCGACATATTCCGTTGCGGCAACTGCTCACACCCGCTGTCATCGGCCTTGTCGCCTTCTTCGCACTGCTTAGCCTGAGCAGCGGCGCGCTTACTAACTACTCGGCGGCGGCGCTGGTTTCCGTGTACGGGTTCTCGTTGTCGGCTGCCAACCTGGCACTCTCGGCTTTTCTGTTCGCCTCTGCGACCGGGGTGCTCGCAGGCGGTCTCATTGCCGATCGCACCCAGCGGCATGGGGACGTCGCGGCTTTCGGTTTCGGCGGCGCCGCGGTGCTGATCATGCTGGTCGGCACGGTAAACCTCGGCGCGGTTCTGGTAATCGCGGCGATGGGCGCAGCCGGCTTCCTGTCTGGCATGATCTCACCGTCCCGCGACATGCTGGTCCGCGCGGCATCGCCTCCCGGCGCATTCGGACGTGTGTTCGGCATCGTTACAACCGGCTTCAACATCGGCGGCATGGCAGGCCCACTGATCGGCGGCTGGATCATGGACCACAACCTGCCCCGCTGGGTGTTCCTTTCGTCCGTCCTGTTCATGATGGTGACATCTGTGATGGCACTGGCCGGCGAACGGTGGTCGCGGCGGCGGTCGATGCTAGCGGTTCCGTAGGAGCACCGGACGGTTTCCGCTCTACCATCGCGGAGGTCCACGTCCTGGTTGAAAACATACCAGGTTGATCGGCCGCATCAGACTTTGTGCAGCACGGCTATCGGAACATCGGCCAGGAGCGACCGAACCGGAAGGCCAGACCGCAGAGTGGTGATGTCGCGCGACCTGAACACCGACGAAAATGCGCCCCCGCTCAAGTTCTCTGGCAACGCCAGCGTGCTGTCACCCAGGCGCCGAGGGTCCAATCCAATCCTGTCATTACCATGAAGCAGTGGTTGCACGAGGCGCGGCACGACGACGACGATAGCCATGCGGCCGCGCGTTCGCGTGAAGGCTACGATCCGATCCCCCAACTCGCCGTGGATCGAAATGGGGCTGTAATCGCCCCGCGCGAACAGATCTGGCGTCCGCTGGCGAAGCGCAAGCACCTTCCGAATGACCGCCTGCTTGATCCTGCCGTCGCGCCATCTCGGCAGGCACTCAGCAACCTCCATCTCGGCGGCCAGCGCCGCCCCGCGCGCATCGTAATCGACCGGCCGGCGGTTGTCTGGATCAACCAGGCTGAAGTCCCAGAATTCCGTGCCCTGAAAGAAATCCGGCATGCCCGGGACGGTCATCTTCAGCACAACTTGAGCCAGGCCGTTCACCGCTCCCGCGGGGGCGATCCGGTCAACAAAGCTCTGCGCGAGCGAAAGGAACGCGCTGTCCTCGGCGAACAGGCCAAACAAGAAATCGTTGGCAAGCATCTCGTATTTTTCATCCGGCGCGGTCCAGTCGGTCCGCAACTTGGCCTCGCGCAGCGCCTTCTGTTGCCAACTCGCGATTCGCTCCGCGAACGTTCGGCATCCCACGGCGTCGGATGATCGGAGGTCGAGGGGCCAAGCCCCAACGATCATCTGATACAGCATGACCTCGTCCGCCGGATCGGGACGCCGCGCATCTATCGCCCGGCAACGCGCAAGAAAGGTCGTCCACTCCTCGGGGATTTCACTGATCACCGCGAGCCGCGCTCGCAGGTCTTCCCCGCGTTTATGGTCATGCGTGGCCGTCGCCAGCATGGCATCCGGGAATGACGCCAGACGATCCGCGCACCCGCGATGAAAGTCGGCTACCGTCGCCCCGAGGCGCCCTGCATCGAAGCCGACATCGTTGCGCGACAACAGCCTGCCGTAGCGGTAAAACGCCGTATCTTCGACCGATTTCGCCGCCACCGGCGCGCTGAGCTGCTGAAATCGGGTGGGTGCGACCTTGTCGCCCGGCGCGCCGCCGAGCCATCGATCAAGCTGATCGAGAACCGGGCCCATCGAACCCGGACACGCCCGCTTCGCCGCGCGCAACGCTTTGTCGAACGCGACCTGATCATTCGGCGAGCGCTTCGCTCCGGCATCGTACCCGCGATACACCGGAAAATGCGACAGCAGTCCAACTAGTCCATCGCGGATTCGCGCCGCGGATAGATCGCGCGTTCGCGGTTCGGCCCGGGCGAGACGGTGCAACGCCCTAGTGACAGCTTGCAATTGGGCCTCGAACCCCTGGCGCAGGATTTCCTTTCGGGCGGAAACTTCCTCTTCCGCGAAATCGGCCGGCCGGCCGGTTAAGCTATGCCACAAGCGCCCGAGCGTGTCCGCATTGGCGCCATCATGTTGAAGTGCGCTGACCTCATTCATGAAGTCGTAGCCGCTGGTGCCATCAACGCCCCAGTCCGCGGGCAACCTCTCGCCGGCGCCGAGGATCTTTTCGATAATCAGGTAGGCGTGCCGGCCGGGCGACAGGTCGTCCAGCCGCTGGCGCAGGCGCCGGCAGTAACCCGGGGGGTCGGACAGCCCATCGACGTGATCCACACGAAACCCATCGATCAGACCGTCCTGATAAAGTCGGAACAACGTCGCATGAGTGGCCTCAAAGACCGCTGGCACCTCGACCCGAAGCCCGGCGAGGCCGTTGATGTCGAAGAACCGTCGCCAGTTGATCTCGTCGCCCGCCGTCCCCCACCATGCCAGGCGATAGTGCTGTCGTTCCAGCAAGGCGTGCAGTTGCCAGCGTCCACTCGGATTGGCCGGATCGAACGACTCCCGCCCACATTCGGTGATATGGGGATAATCAGTCGGATCGATCGGAAATTCGTTGTCGAAATACCGAATGACCGGTCCAGCCGACGCGGTCTCGACTAACCGGATCTCGCCGGCCTCGAGCGCTTCGCCGTACGGCTTGCCGAGAAATGGGGCCAACACCTTGCCGCGCAAATCCGGATCGTTGGTTTCCCAGTCCACGTCAAAAAAGTCCGCGTAGCGGCTGGATCGCCCATATTGCAGCAAATCCGCCCACCAGGGATTATCGGCCCCGCCCACGGCCATATGGTTCGGCACAATATCGACAATCAGGCCTAACCCCGCCGCTCGTAATATTGCAACGAAATCACGCAAACCACGCTCGCCGCCAAGTTCGGGATTGACCGAGGTCGGATCGGTGACGTCATACCCGTGGATGGACCCTTTCCGAGCCGTCAGGATCGGCGAGGAATAGACATGACTGACCCCAAGACGAACCAGGTAAGGCAACAGCGAGGCCGCGTCGGCAAAGGTGAAACCCTTGTGCAGTTGCAGCCGCATCGTCGCGCGCGGTATCACTGACGAGGTCTCTCCGCTGCAACGTAATCGATCCGGCGCGCTACCGCCTCGGTGTCCAGTATGGCGTCCGCCGATACCGGCAGTCGTCGCCGCCAGTTCGGATGTTCGTCAGAGGTGCCCGGAAGGTTCGGCTGCTCGACCTGCCCCAGCAAATCCTCGAGCGGAATAAGCGACAGTGGCACTTCAGTTTTGGCAATGAAGCGTACCGCGGCGTCGACGACCTTCTCCGTTTCATCCGGCTCCGGAACAGGTCCCTCGCCCAGGCGCTCCTTTACAAAGGCGTTCCAAAGCCGCGGTCGGTCCTTTTCGCGCTGCTTGCGCACCGTTTCTGGATCAACGCCTTCGCCCAGGCGCCCGTATTCGTGGCGGATATCGATGTCGATGCCTTTCCACCATCCGGCGACTGTCGGCAGGTCGTGCGTCGAGGTCATCGCAACGTCAGTACTGCCCCAGCCACGAGGCGGGACGAAACCGGTTTGTTCATCACGCTCGAACCACAGCACGCGCATGCCATGGATGCCGCTCTGCTCAAGCATATCGTGGAAACCTTCGGGGACGGTGCCCAGATCCTCGCCAATGACCACCACATTGTGCCGCACCGACTCCAACGCCAGCAGGCGCAGCAGGTCGCTGACAGGATAGTTCAAATATGCGCCGTCAGCCGGTGATGCGCCTTCCGGGATTAGCCAGAGACGCGCCAGACCCATTGCGTGATCGACACGGATGCCACCGGCATGCCGCATCGCCGCCTTGAGCGTCGCGAGGAACGGGGCGTAACCGTTGTCCTCCATCGCGCGCGGTGAGAAGCCGGTCAGACCCCAGTCCTGTCCGCGCGGGTTGAGCAGATCTGGCGGCGCGCCAATCGTCAGGCCCAGGAGTATATCGCTCTGGCGGCTCCAGGCGTGGCTGCCGCTAGGGTCCATCCCGACAGCCAGATCGCCGATCAAGCCAATGCGCATACCTGCCTCACGCGCCACCCGCTGTGCGGCGGCCAGGGACCGGTCGGAGATCCATTGCAGAAATTGATGATACAGAATCTCCTCTGGAGCCGACGCCGCGAAGAACGCGACCGCGGGCCCACGCGGATCCCGCAAATCAATCGGCCAGTTGCGCCATTCCCGCTGTGGCATCCGGGCGGATTGCAGCGCTTCGAAGCAGGCGTGCTCATAGAGCAGCGACCCCTGTTCTGCTCGGTATCGAGCGAAATCGGCGCCGAGCGGTCCGTCCCAGTCGTCGCCGTCAAGAAACGACTCGTATGCGTCTCGCAACAATGTATATTTGGCACTTGACGCCTCGACCCAGTTGATCAGGCCGTTCGGCTGGACCGGCACCGCGTTCGGCCGCCGGCCGATCACCAGTTCGGGCGCGGCGTGGAGCGGGTTGAGAAACAATCGGCTGGATGGCGCATAAGGACCGAAACGGGCAGGGTCAGCAGCGTACAGGGCGTGCATCGGGCTCAGCGCGATGGCATCGGCCCCTTTTGCGCCGGCCGCTCGTGCCAGAGCCGCGGCCCCGGCAAGATCACCAATCCCGACATCACCCGGACGGTTCAAGCCATAGAGTTGTGCAGCCAGCCCCCACAGCCGCGCATCTGGAACGACGTCCTCGATCGAGCGGCAGCGCGCCGGCGATACCGCCAGCACAATCTCTCGATCCTCCACGCGCAGGCGGTGGTAGCCAATTTCGGCGATCGCGGGAACCCGCAGACGGCCACGCGCCGGCAGCAGCGCCACTTGCCGGATTTCGCCACTTTCCAGCGCCAGTTCCGCTGGCTGTGCGTCACTCCCCCCGATATCGAGTCGCGTCGGGCGTCCGGCGACCGCCGTCACCAGCGGTGGCAGATCCGCCAAACTGCTGCGTTTGGTCAGCAAGCGCCGACTTGCTGACAATTCGCGGCCGGTATCGGCGGGAAGGCCAAGCGCACCAAGCACGCGGCGCATCACAGGTGGCGACACCACATGGGTTTGTCCCGCGTAGTCCTGCCATTCGACGGCTATACCGGCCCGCCGGGCGAGGTCTCGGACGATCTCGTCGCTCATTCCGCGTCCTCCAGATACACGGCTGTCTTCGGGTCGGAGCCGCCACTCGCGAACAATAGGCGCCCAGCCGGTGTTTGAGTCGCGACCGCGTCGCGCCCAAGATTCGTGAGGATCGTCAGGCGCGAACCATCCCCCAGCCGCCACCGCGCCACCACCGCCTTGGGCCCGATCGGGTTCGCGCCGATCGACGTTGCGCCGCGTAGCCGCGGCACGATCTCCTTCATGCGCAGTGCGATCAGTCGCTGATACAGCGCGAAGCGCTGGCTTGATTCAGGTTGTGGAACGCAGGCGGAAAAGGTCTCGACCGCGTTCGGATCTGGAATTCGTTGGCGCTTCTCCGCATCACCAAACTCCGCGAACCCGGCAAATTCTTGTCGGCGTCCCTCTCGCACCGCGTCCGCGAGTTCATCGTGGTGGTCGGTAAAAAAAAGAAACGGTGTCCGCGACCCCGTCTCCTCACCCATGAACAGCAGCGGGATCTGCGGACACAATATCACCAGTGCGATGGCCGCCTCCAGGGCGTCGGCCGGTGCCAGAGACGTCAGCCGCTCGCCGAACGCGCGGTTTCCGATTTGATCGTGATTTTGCAGGAACAGCACGTGCGCGTACGGCGGCAGGTCGCCGCTTGGCTCACCACGCGGGGCGTTCAGATAGCTAGATCGCTCGCCCTGATAGACCCAACCTTCGGCCAGCACGCGAGCCAGCTTGGCGGCCGGATCGGACGCATAGTCAGCATAATAGCCACCGCTTTCGCCGGTCAGCAGCACGTGCAGGACATTGTGGCCGTCGTCGTTCCATTGTGCATCAACCGCCTTGCGCAGGTGCGAGGCGGCGTTGTGATGCTCCAGGACCAGGTGCACGTGCCGCCTTGGGCCCACAATTGCCCGAACGGCCGCTGCCATCTCCTCGATCCAGTCCTGCTCCTGGATCGCGTGGACCGCATCGAAACGCAAGCCGTCAAAGCGAAATTCGTTCAGCCACATCAGAACGTTGCAGGTAAAATAATCCCGCACAGCGCGCTGACGGAAGTCGATGGCCGGCCCCCACGGCGTCTTTACGTCATCGCGAAAGAACTGGGGCGCGTAGGCGTGCAGGTAGTTCCCATCCGGTCCGAAGTGATTGTAGACTACGTCCAGAAACACCATCAAACCCAGTCCGTGGGCGGCGTCAACGAGCTCCTTCAGGTCGTCGGGCGATCCGTAGACGGAATCCGGGGCGTATGGCAGAACGCCGTCATAACCCCAGTTTCTCTTCCCCGGGAAATCATTGATCGGCATCAACTCGATCGCCGTGACCCCAAGTTCCTTCAATCGAGGTAGATCCTTCCTGATGCCGCGGAACCCGCCGGCGGCACCGGGGTGCACCTCATAAAGCACGACCTCGGTCCAGGGACGACCTTGCCAGTCCGGATGCTTCCAAGGGAATGGGGCGGTCAGGACGACACTGGCATCATGAACATCGGGCGCCTGACATCGGGACGCGGGATCGGGCACCATCGAGCCATCCGTCAGACGAAAGCGGTACAAGGTCCCATCCGGCACGGCGGCGGTCGCCTCGAACCATCCGTCAGCCAAGCGACGCATCGGCAGTAACGGACCCGCCTCGATCGCTACCGCCACGGCGTCTTGGGCCGGCGCCCATAATCTGAAGCGAATGGTCTTGTCCGGCATCCGTTCAGCGCCAAACGCACAGACGGGTGCTAAAACATTTGTCATGGTGATATTCTCCGCCAGCCGGGAGACCCAAACCGGCAAGAGTCAGGATACAGACCGGCTTCCGTTGCTTTCAAGTAGCCGCCAACGGTCTTTTGCTGTCTTTGTTCCACCGGTCCAGATAACTTCGCACGTAAGCGGAGAATGCCCACGCGTTGCACGCACGAGCACCGCCGGCCGAAAGAACTTCGGTGGTCAGGGGTTTGGCGAGAGGAAAATGGTCGCGAGTGGAGGCAGGGTGAGAAACAGCGACTGTGCTTCGCCATGCATTGATGTCGCGACGCTCTCGGCGCCCCCGCCATTCCCCATGTTGGCCCCGCCGTAGACTTCAGCGTCGGTATTGAGCAACTCTCGCCAATACCCCGCGCGCGGCACGCCGATGCCATAACCAACCCGCGGCACCGGCGTCATGTTGCAGACCACCAGCACTATTCGGCCATCCTCATGGCCGAACCGAAAAAACGCGAACACCGAGTTTGTATAGTCGTCGCCGACAACCCAACGGAAACCGGCCGAGACGGAATCCCTGTCGTGAAGCGCACCTTCCCGCCGGTAGAGCCGGTTCAGTTCGCGCACCAGCGTCTGGATGCCGCGGTGAAGGGGATAATCGAGCAAATCCCAATCGATCGCTGAATCGTGATCCCACTCACGCCACTGGGCGATTTCGTCACCCATGAAAATCAGTTTCTTGCCCGGATGTCCCCACATGAAACCAAAATAGGCGCGCAGATTGGCGAAACGCTGCCAATCGTCCCCTGGCATTTTCTGGATCAGTGATCCTTTGCCGTATACGACCTCATCGTGCGACAACGGCAGCACGAAGTTTTCTGAAAACGCGTAGATCAGCCCGAACGTGAGTTCGTTGTGATGATAGCGCCGATAAATCGGGTCGCACTGCATGTAGTGCAGTGTGTCGTGCATCCACCCCATGTTCCACTTGAAGGCGAACCCGAGACCGCCGTCCCGCACGGGGCGCGAAACACTCGGCCACGCGGTCGATTCCTCGGCGATGGTGATCGCCCCCGGGCAACGCTCCTCGACGACAGCATTGAAGTGTTTCAGGAACCCGATGGCCTCCAGATTCTCCCGACCGCCATAAACGTTGGGCACCCACTCACCTGGCCTGCGGCTGTAATCGCGATAGAGCATCGAGGCCACGGCATCGACCCTCAACCCATCGACGTGGAAATGCTCCAACCAGTGGACGCCGCTGGCGATCAGGAAGCCTTGCACCTCCCGCCGGCCAAAATTGTAGATGTAGGTATTCCAGTCCTGGTGGAAGCCCTCCCTCGGATCCGCATGCTCGAACAACGCAGTGCCGTCGAAGCGAGCAAGACCATGCGCGTCGGTCGGAAAATGCGCCGGCACCCAGTCGATAATCACGCCAAGCCCGGCGCAGTGGCAGGCGTCCACGAACCGGCAGAAGCCTTCCGACGGCCCAAATCGTCCGGACGGCGCAAAGAGACCCAGCGGCTGATAGCCCCACGACCCGCCAAACGGATGTTCCGCGACAGGCATCAGCTCTACATGCGAGAAACCCATCTCCACCACATACGGCACCAACCGCTCGGCCAGGGCATCCCAGGTCGGGGTCTGATGCGGCGCCGGTCGAAACCAGGACGCGGCATGCACCTCATAGACCGAGATCGCCGCGTCGGCACGGTGCCGCGCGGCACGCGACTGCATCCACGTTTCGTCGTGCCAGACATAGGGGATTGGGTCGGCAACGATCGACGCGGTCGCCGGCGGCGCCTCGGCGGCCTTCGCCAGTGGATCTGCCTTATCCGCGAGCCTGGTGCCGTCTGCCGCCACGATCGAGAATTTGTAGCGCGCCCCCGGCCCGACGCGCGGCACGAACAATTCCCAGACCCCCGACGGATAACGGAGCCGCATGGGGTGGCGCCGGTTATCCCAGGTGTCAAAATCACCAATGACCGACACCGCGCTTGCGTTGGGCGCCCAAACGCCGAACCGCGTGCCGCGGACGCCCTCGACCACCATGGGATTGGCGCCCAGTGTGAAGGCAATTTCGAACAGACGTCCTTCGTTGAACAGATGCAAATCTGTCTCGCTCAACAGCAGATCGAAACTGTACGGATCCTCTGTCTCCTGAATCGCCTCTGGCCACTGAATGCGAAAGCGGTAAGGGTCGTGACCTTCGACCCGCCCCATGAACAGCCCCTCGGGCTGGGTCGGCGATAAAGTACCCAGATGCCGCCCGTCCGCCTGAGCGACGACTTCAACACCAGTGGCCCCTGGAAGAAACGCACGAACAAAGCGCCCGACCTCGGTCGCGAACGGACCCAGAACCGAGAACGGATCCCGCAGCCTGCCCGTCGTCAGTTGCCAGGCCTGATCAGGCGATAACGACGGGATAACAACGGCGTCGCTCATGGAGGCGTCATTCATGCAAGTGCCTCGATTCCCAGCAAATGGCGCGTCCGGTGCGCCAACCCATGCAGCGGTACGTCGACCCAGGTCGGTCGATTTGCCGCCTCGTAAGCGACCTCGTAGGCCGCCTTTTCAACTAAGAACAGATCCAGCAGGTCCGCGTTGACCGAGAGTGGCGCCTGTTGTCCACCCGACGAGGCCGCCTCCCGGTAACCGCCGAGGAAGGCGTCGGTTGCGCGCCGAACAAAACTATCGACGAAAGCATTGACGTGCTCATCCGCAAGGTGGGCATGACTTGACTGGCTACGCCGCCTCACCATGGCGCCCGCGTAGTCGAACGACCGGATCATGCCGGCAACGTCCCGCAGCGGATGGTCCTTGCCACGGCGAACCTCGATGGGTTTGGCTGGCTCTCCTTCAAAGTCGATGATAACCACGTCGCCGTTGCACACCAGCACCTGACCCAGGTGTAAATCGCCGTGGGTGCGGGTCAGTCTCTCACCCTCCACCGTCCGTGCCAGGCTCGGCAGGCGCGCGAGCAGCGCTTCCCGCGCAGCTTGCATGGTGTGTTGATCAGGATCGTCGACCGCCTCGATGGCGCGATAAGCGGCCACAAGCTGGTCTCGAACTCGATCGGCAAGAGCTATGGCCGTGTCAGCGGTCGCGATCACGGGATCGAACGCCGGGTCGGACGAGGGACGCGCCAGCACCCGATGCATTTCCGCCAGCCGCTGCCCCAGCAGGCTGGCGAATCGCACGTAATCGGCGTGGTCCATCGCGTCGGCCGCCGCCGCCTCGTCGCCGCCGGTGATGTCCGACAGCCCACGCAACAGCAGGTCCATGGTCCAGGTCCAGGCGTCCCCCTGATTGCGAACGAAGGCCTGCGCGATTGCCAGAGCATGCTGCGTACCGTCCGGATCGATCCTTACGACCTCCCCCAGCAGCGCCGGAGTACTGGCAAAGCCATTCTCCGTCAGATGACGGCCCATCTCCGCTTCGGGGTGTGGCCCATCGGTGATCCGGCGGAACATCTTGATGATTGCGATGTCGCCCACGATGACCGAGGAGTTCGACTGCTCGGCCGAAATCCATTGCATCTCCACCCCGTCCGGCACGCTGATCTCGGCCATCCGCGACGTCGGTTCGAACCGGAGGGTCCCGCGTTCAATCGCGAATATGTCCTTTTGGGCGAGGCCCGCCAGCACAGCTAGGGGGAACGCCGGCAAGGCGAACGCATCGGTCAACAGCCCGACTTTCGGCCCCCGTCGCACGCGGGCCAGCGCCAATTGAGTCGGCAGCGGCGACGCACTGTGATCATCCCAAACGATCCCAAGTGGCAGCAGCCATCTCGCTGTCCCGTCTGCGGTTTCGGTCTCGATCTCCAGCAGGACCGCATTTTCATTAGGCACCCGGGTCATCAGCGCAATCCGCGCAGCGCGCAGAACCTGATCCTTCATCGCGAACCAGCGCCGCTTGGCCAGGTACGACGGCAGAATTTCACGTTCGATCACCGCCCTTGCGGCCAGGATGGCTTCAGGCAGTGCATGGCGCATGACGATGGTCTGATATTCGGGCATTGGTTCCGGCGCCGGGGTATGGAGGGATGGCCAGTCGCTGGCTTCCGACAGCAGGAACCAATAGAAGCCATACGGTGGCAAGGTCAGCAGGTAGGTCAGCTGACCAATCGGGGGAAACTGCGAATGGCCGTCAAGCTCGATCGGCACGCGGCCTTGAAATTCCGACAGATCGAGTTCCACCGCCTGCGGCGTACGCGACAGATTCGCCACGCACAGCACCCTGGTGTCCTCGTATTCCCGAAGGTAGGCCAGGATCTTGCGGTTTTTGGGATACAGCAGCCGGTAGCCGCCGCGCCCGAAGACGTTGTACTGACGACGGATCGCGATGGTGCGCCGCATCCACATCAGCAATGAATGCGGATCGGCGGCTTGCGACTCCACATTGACGGTCTGATAGGCGTACAGCGGATCCATCACCATAGGCAGGACCAGCCGCGAAGGATCGGCGATACGGGAAAAGCCACCGTTGCGGTCCGGCGACCACTGCATCGGCGTCCGCACCCCGTTGCGGTCACCAAGGTGGATGTTGTCGCCCATGCCGATCTCGTCGCCATAGTAGATCACCGGCGTCCCCGGCATCGACAGCAACAGGTAGTTCATCAACTCGATCCGCCGGCGGTCTCGCTCCAGCAACGGCGCCAGTCGGCGGCGTATTCCCAGGTTCAACCTGGCACGCCGATCGGCAGCGTAAGTCTCCCAAAGGAAGTCCCGTTCGGACTCGGTTACCATCTCCAGCGTCAGTTCATCATGGTTGCGCAGAAAAATGGCCCATTGGCAGTTCGCCGGAATATCGGGGGTCTGCCGCAGGATATCGGTAATCGGAAAGCGATCCTCCCGTGCGATCGCCATGTACATCCGCGGCATTAGCGGAAAGTGGAATGCCATGTGGCACTCGTCGCCGTCACCGAAATAGTCCTTGGTGTCCTCGGGCCACTGGTTGGCCTCCGCCAGCAGCATCTTGTCGGGGTAGTGTTCCGACAGTTCGGCCCGGATGCGCTTCAGGGCGGCGTGAGTCTCGGGCAGGTTCTCGTTGTTGGTCCCCTCGCGCTCGACGAGATACGGCACCGCGTCGAGACGGACGCCATCAATACCTAGATCAGCCCAGTACCGCATCACCGACAGAACCTCGCGCATCACCCGGGGATTATCGAAGTTCAGGTCAGGCTGATGATGGTAGAACCGATGCCAGTAATAGGCCTTGGCAATGTCGTCCCAGCTCCAGTTGGAACGCTCCGAGTCAACGAAGATGATGCGGGTGCCGGCGTATTTGCGGTCGTCCCGCGACCAGACGTAGAAATCCCGGTACATAGAGCCCGGTTTTGAGAGGCGCGCGCGCTGGAACCAGGGATGCTGGTCAGAGGTGTGGTTTACCACGAGTTCTACGATGACCCGGATACCCCGCTCATGCGCCGCCGCGATGAAGCGCTTGACATCCGCCAAAGTGCCGTAGTCTGGGTGAACGCCGCGATAGTCCGCAATGTCGTACCCATCATCCAGTCTCGGCGATGGATAAAACGGCAGCAGCCACACCGTGTTCACACCAAGGTCGGCGATGTAATCAAGCCGTGATATCAGCCCGGGGAAGTCGCCTATACCGTCATTGTCGGCATCAAAGAACGATTTGACGTGAAGCTGGTAGATGATTGCGTCCTTGTACCACAGCGGGTCTACATCGCCTGCCTGCGCCGCCCGCTTCGCGCCCTGGGGCCGAGCATGGCCCACATTCATCCTACCGAGCCTCGACCAGCCGCCACACGCGGAACGGCAAATCGGCTGGATCCAGCCGAATGCGCTGGTGTTTCCCATACCATGTAAAGCTGTCCCCCCGCATCAGGTCCGTCACCGGGATCGCAGCCTGGTCATCCAGCCCGAATTCCCAAAGCGGCACCTCAAT
>DASYBP010000369.1:0-2323 GCA_036500715.1 Rhodopila sp. | reverse complement strand
GTCATAGCCGTGCCAACCTCGGTCGGCTACGGCGTCGCGGCAGGCGGCATGACAGCGCTGCATGCGGCGCTGGCGAGTTGCGCCCCCGGTCTGGTCGTGGTGAACATCAATAACGGCTTCGGCGCAGCCGCCGCCGTTCTCAAAATACTGGCGGCGAATCCGCGGCCCGTTTAGATACCCGGACGGCCTTGAGCCGCGGTGAGTTTAAAAATATTTCTTCGGTACTGTTATGGTTTTGTCGAAGATATTTGCGGTATTTTATCGGCATGCGTTGTCACTCAGTATGACAGTGGTTGTGATCTGTTTCACAATGCGGGCGCCATCTTTTCGCTGCTGAATCCTTGCCGCCGAACGGCTTTCCTGGGCTTCGGAATCGCTGTCCGGCTGCCACCGGAATCCATGAATAGCCGGCGCTCATCAAGCGAAAGGACCATGCTATGGCAGACAAATGGGCTCGCAGCCTTCAGCAATCGATTCGAATGTTGTCACCATCTTGACCGCCATCGAGCGTATCTGTGACAAAATTCGTCGGCACACCCTCGATCAATCTGCTGAACGTGAAAGCGGAGGAAGTCCAGGGCATCCTGGTGCTGCAGCTGGTCGCCGGTGGACAGTTAACCGGCGGGCAGACCCTGGGCGGCGCTGCCTTGCGCGCCCTGCTTCGGTATTTCAGCGACTGGCCCGGGCCGGAGATCGCGCCATTCTGGGTGTCCGACCGGAGGCGATCGCCCTTGGTTCGGTGGCCTCGCCGGACGCGGTGCCCGCGGTTATCGACGTCGCCGAGCCGATGGGGTCGGTCAACAACATCGTACCGCGCCTCGACGGAATCGAAACGACAACCGCGGACGGCGGCCCGTTGATCGCCGTCGTCACCTCGAACGAGAGTTTCGCGCCAGGCGCCTCGGACTGGGCTGACCCTGCGCCCCGAACGCCTGGTGCTGTTCGCGGTCGGCACGGAAATAGCGGTCGCGGTTCTCTCTTCCGCGCGCGACTGGCAGCCCGCCTGAACGCGGCGACCAGGGCGAAAGCCATTCAATCGTGAAACTTCGGCGGCACTGGCGCAGGGCGGCGTGCATCCAAGCCAGGCGTGTGCTAAACAAGACGACCTTGCAACGGAAAAGCGAGCTCGATCGTGCCGACGGCCATTCCCTTCAAGATCACCGTGTGTGGTATCGACGAACTGCCGGACCACAGCACAGTCGGGATCAGTCACGTTCTGTCCATCCTTGATCCCGGCTGGCCGGTGCCCGACGCATTCGGCTCGTTTGGAGAGCACGAGCGGCTGGAACTCCGCTTCAATGACGTGATCGAGGACCTTCCTGGCACGGTCCCGCCACAGCCCGAACACGTTGCACAATTGCTTACCTTCGGCCGAGACATGCTGACCGAACCGACGCCCGGCGCACATCTGCTGGTGCACTGCCATGCGGGCGTTTCGCGATCCACCGCCTCCATCATCCTGATGGTTGCGCAGGCCCGGCCGGCGGAAGCCGCTCTGCCGATTGCGCAGGAGATCCTGCGCATCAGGCCGCAAGCCTGGCCAAACCTGCGCCTGATCGAGTTTGGTGATCTGGCACTGGGACGTGGCGGAACCCTGGTGCATGCAGCGACGCAGATTTACCGCGAGCAGCTTTCCCGGCGACCTGAACTGGCACAGCAGATGATCGACGGAGGCCGTGGGCGGGAAGTGGCAGCGGCCGAAAAACTGGTCTGATGCTTGCGTTATTCGGCGGCAAGCGCAGTACGATTCAGCGTGTCAGCCGCCGCCTCCGAGACATAGCCTTCGCGCACGTCTTCGGCCAGGCGCGCTGGATCGCGGTCCCTGGGATTGCCGTAGCCGCCGACCGGCGTTATCGGCGTGATGCGGTCGCCCGGATCGAAAATCACGTTGGAATACTTGCTGCCGGACACTTTGCCATACAAGTCCCATACGGTCTGCGCGTGCGCCTCACCGGCCTTGGTGATCAGCGTACCACCGTTCCGGCGGGTTTCGCCGCGAAACAACGCCCACGGCCTGACTTCGGGCAGTCACTGCACTGGCTGCCGGTAATCGGCACCTGGATGATCAACAACGTCCGGCGATAACCCAGGCCGCCACGCCACTGACCGGCCCCACCCGAATCGGTGGCCAACCAACTCGCGGACCGCGATGTCGCCGCGATAGCCCGGCGGGGTGAGAAGATCTTTTATCGGCAGCGATGAACAACTCATTTGTAGATCGCAACATATTTTTGGGCCGCCGCAACGGCGCTCGGTCGGGCGACCAACGGGTTCTCACTCCAGCAGCGGGACGCAAGTACGTGCCGGTCACCCCACCATCACC
>DASYBP010000368.1:0-4586 GCA_036500715.1 Rhodopila sp. | reverse complement strand
TCCGGCCAGGGCGGCGGCGATGACGCCGGCGGCTGGGCCGGATTCGACCGCCATCGCGGGCATTCTCAGGCCCTCGGCGATGTCGAAAACCCCGCCGGAGGAACCCATCACGTAGAGTTCCGGCAGTCCCAGCGCGCGCGTTGCTTCCGACAAGCGCGCCAGGTAGCCGGAGAGCAACGGCCCGACATAGGCACAGACTGCGGTTGTGCTTGCGCGCTCGAATTCGCGGATCTCCGGCAGAACCTCGCTTGAAAGGAACACGCCCACATCAGGCAGCGCCGCACGCAGCGCGGCGCCGACCATGCGTTCGTGACGATCGTTCAGGAACGAGAACAGGAACGACACCGCCACCGTTTGCAGGCCGGCGGCGCGGATTTCCTCGATCAGCGCCGGGATTTCCGACGTCGCCAGGGGCGTGACGACGTCACCTTGCGCGTCGATCCGTTCCGTGATCTCCCACCGATGGCGCCGCGGCACCAGGACGCTCGGCGCGTCCTGGAACAGATCGTACAGATCGGGTCGGGAAGATCGCCGCAATTCCAGCAGGTCGCGAAAGCCGCGGGTGGCGATAAAGCCGCATCGGGCGCCTTTGTGTTCCAGCAGCGCATTGGTCACCACGGTCGTTGCGTGGGACAGCAGGGTGACGTCGGCCGGGTCGATCGCGTTCTCCGACAGTGCATGTTGGATGCCGGCGATCACCCCCTGACCGAAATCGCGCGGCGTGGTGGGCACCTTGACGACGCCGATGCGACCGGAGACTTCCTCGATGACCGCCACATCGGTGAACGTGCCGCCGATGTCGATGCCGATACGCCAGCCCATGCGCGCTATCCTCTACCGCCGGTATTGGACGTTGCCCGGCCGCGGGGTTGAGGGCAACCGCGGCCTCACCCACAATGGCCAATGCGATCCAGGCCCGCCATCAACCGCACCATGTGGTTCTTCGCTATCGTCTACGCGGTGGAGGGCACTTGCCAGGCCAAATCCGGCATCATGTGGCAGCCGCTGTCACACTGGCTGAAGGAGACGGTGCACTGGGATCCGGTCACCATCAGCGCGTCACTGGCGATCCTGGACCTGCCGTGGATTATTAAGCCGTTGTGGGGCGCGATCTCGGATTTCGTGCCGCTGTTCGGCTACCGCCGCCGTCCGTGGCTGGTGCTGGCCAATGTCGCGGCATTGCTGGCGTTCGCCTGGGTCGCGACGATCGAAACGACCAAGGCGATGATCCCGGCGTTGACGGTCACCGCGGTCGCCATGGCGGTATCCAGCACACTGAGCGGCGCGTTGCTGGTGGAAACCGGCCAGAGGACCAACCGCAGTGCCAGCTTCGTCAACCAGCAATGGCTCTGGTTCAATATCGCACAGATGATCGCCGTGCTGGTTGCCGGATATCTGATTGAGATGTTCTCGCCGGCGGGGGCGCTGCATGTTGCCGCCTGCATTGCCGCCGCGGCGCCGCTCGCCATTATCGGCGGGGTGTGGCTGATCGACGAGCCTCGCGCCCGGATCGACCTCGACGCCCTGCGCGAGCGTCTGCACGCGCTGATCAGTGTGTTCCGTAACCGGAATTTGTGGTTCGTGGCCGGGTTCCTGTTCCTGTACTATTTCAGTCCCGGTTTCGGGACACCGCTGTATTTCCAGATGACGGACCGGTTGAAATTCTCCCAAGGGTTCATCGGGTTTCTGTCCGCGGTCAATGCCGGGGGCTGGATACTTGGCGGGCTGCTGTACCGCTGGCGATTGAACCGTCTGAGCCGTTTGGCGCTGCTTCGGCTGAGCCTCGTGGGCGGGGTGACAAGCACCCTGTCCTATCTGCTGTTGAGCAGTCCGAGCACCGCGGTTGCGATCTGGCTGGCGGGTGGTGTGACCAGCATGGTGGCGATGATCGCCACGATGTCGTTGGCCGTGGAATCGTGCCCCGAAGGCGCTGAGGGCTTCGCGTTCGCGGGCTTGATGTCGATCCTCAACGTCGCCAGTCCGCTTTCCGACACAGTGGGATCAGTGCTGTATCAACATGTTTTCGCGCGGCAACTCACGCCGCTGATCGTGGTGTCCGCGGCGGCGACGGCACTGGTGTTCTTTCTGATCCCGCTGATGGTCGTCAAACGACCGGCGCAACCGGCGTAGCCGGTATGCGCAGACGCACTACGGAAATTTCGTGATCACGGAATTGTGATTTTTTGATTGCCAGACGAAATGTTGGTGGCTAATCGTTGTGCGTCCAATTCGAGAGGAAAAACGATGACTGCTCCTGCCACCGTTTCGGACGTATTGTTTGCTGCCGATGCTGATGCCCTGCCGTGTCCAGCGACTACTTTGCCGCGCCCAGTGTCCGTACAGCTTGACACCGCCGACAGTGGACGCATCAGCTTCGGCGCCGGCTTCCGTCTACCGGCAAAGCAATAACAGCGTTTGTGGCCGCTGGGCATCGCCCCTTGGTGCTCGACCAAACCCATCCCTAGCAGAAGTTGAAGCCATCATGCCGAACGATGAACCGCGGCTGCAGTTCCACCGCCTGATCGAACAGGCGCGTCCGCCGCAGCGCGCCGACCGCGCGGCGGCCGGGACGCTGCCGACTCGGGCGTATCGTTACTGCGACGCGGTAACTACCGCCGCGGGCTATGGCTGGTGGGTTTTTGCGCCAATGGATTTGCAGTTGATCTGGGATGGACACGATATTTTTTGGTATTTCGATGGGGCTGGCGACTGGATGCCGTTGTCGCCGGCAGTGCAATTCCCTGGATTCTCCAAGACCTTCGATGCCGCCGCGCCGGCCGCGCTGCGGGGCTGCTCGCCGCCATTCCTCACCGCCTTGCCCGAACCGGGGTTCGTGCAGATCTGGACGGGGTTGATGGCACGTACGGCGCCGGGATGGAGCCTGCTGGTGCGCTCGCCGGCCAACCTGGCGACGCCGGGCGGTTACAGCCTGTATGAAGGCATCGTCGAAACGGATTTTTGGTTCGGGCCGTTGTTCACCAATCTACGTCTCACCCGCACCCATAAGCCGGTGCACCTGCGAGCCGATTTTCCGCTGCTGCAGGTCCAGCCGCTGCCGCGCGAGGCCTATTCCGAACAAACCCTCGGCGCGACGGCGATCGTACCGGACATGGCCAGCATGAGCGACGCGGACTGGAATGCCTATCAGACGACGATCGTGACGCCGAACGAAGATCCCGACCGGGCGTTCGGCGCCTATGCTGTGGCTGCGCGCAAGCGCCGTCAGGGCGCGTGCCCGTTCGCTGGCCGGCAGTCGGCACCCCCGGTTGCTACGTTGGTCGCCTGAGGGCTTCGGCGGAGTGTTTTGAAGAGCGGGATCAATGTGGATTCCGACCCAGCGCGAGCCCTCGGCGTAACGCTCGCGATCCTCGCTCCGCATGGAAGACCGAGGCTGAGCCGATTGTAAATCCAGGTTCCAACGCCCCGCGCCCTGTGGTCGCCTACCTAGATGCTTCAGCGGGACGACACACCCGTTGCTGCCAAGGTATGGAGCAAGCTCGACGACCACTGTGGTCTGGTTTTGCCCGTTTTTTTGCATTGCGGTCGCCATACTTTCGATAGAGTATTTGTTGCGAAATAGATTATATAATGTGATCACAGGCGCGTGTAATTTTGATTGCCGTCAGAAATATTCAGCGGTAGTCGTTGTGTGCTCAGTGCAAAAAGGAAAAACCAGATGACTGCATCTAACAAAACGCCGAATGTCTCTTCTGGCGCTGATATTGACAACATTCCGCAGCCGGAAGCCACTTCTGGCGGCAACGCCCCAAGTTCGGCGTTGCCTCGTCCGACGTCATCGCAGACTGAGATCGCCGACGGCGGTCGGATCAAGGTCGGCGGCGGTTATCGTCCTCCGCTGAACAAATAGAGACGAGGATTGCAACCGGGCGCCTGTTGCATGAGCGTCCGGTTGTCGCACCAAACTTTGGGCCGCGACTTCCCGGTTTCACCACCTGACCCCAGCACCCAGCACGATGACTGCTGCCAAAACATTATCGGCAATATAATACGGTAATTTCTGTGAAGTAACAATAAACATGCGGTCCTCCTCGAAGCCGGAACGTGCACATTTGGACCTGCCTCACGGCATCTACTGCCAGCCTCGGGATGGACCTTTCTGCTCCCTCAGCCATTCAACCAGCATCGGCCGGTGGCTATACCCAAGATGAGACATTATTGAAGAGGGTTGCTGGTCTCGCCCAATGCTTTTCCATTCCCGGCCCGGCACGAAAACACGATCTACCCACAGGCCAATTTCCCCCAGTTTCGGGTCCAACCGCGACGCGCGGTCCGTCCGAAACAACCTCAATTCGATGGCGATTGTCCTCGCTTTGGCGAGTATGCCCGACGACAACAAGGCCGCCTACCAAGCTGCCATCGCGACGCGGGACGCAGGACCGCCACCCTGCATTTGGCGCCTTTGCGGTCGCCACGACGTCGCGGCGCTAGCCCGCATTTCTCACACGAATCAGGTGCATCGAGGCTCCGGATCGGCGAAAGTTCTTCTGCAACAAAGCTTTACCGCTGACCAGAGGAACTCCTCGATGCCGACAGAGTGTAGCCCAACGTTGTTCGAGTTTGCACCT